>JAZLHG010000036.1:0-6948 GCA_045616705.1 Lachnospiraceae bacterium
ATTTGATTGGGAAGGATATTATCAGATTCCATACTATTTACTGGCCGATTTTCTTAATGGCTCTTGGGGAGCCTCTTCCTAAGCAGGTATTTGGTCATCCTTGGCTGTTAATGAACAATGATAAGATGAGCAAGTCTCGTGGTAACGTGATTTATGCAGATGATCTGGTAGATTATTTTGGCGTTGACGCCGTACGTTACTACGTACTTCATGAGATGCCTTTTGAGAACGATGGTAATGCAACCCTGTCTCTGATTGCTGAGCGTCTGAATTCCGATTTGGCCAATACCCTGGGCAATCTTGTGAACCGTACCATCTCCATGAGTAATAAGTACTTCGGCGGAACAGTGAATGCGTACAATACGGAACTGACTGAACAGGAAGCAGCAATTGATGATGACTTTAAGGATGTAATAACCTCTGCAGCAGAGAAGGTTACCGACAAGATGAACGCGCTTAAGGTTGCTGATGCACTTACTGAGATTTTTGCAGTATTCAAACGCTGCAATAAGTATATTGATGAGACTGAACCCTGGGTTCTTGCCAAGGATGAGAACAAGCAGGACAGACTGGCAACCGTTCTTTATAACCTGGTGGAAGGTATTGTGATTGGTGCTTCTCTTCTGGAGCCCTTCCTTCCTGAGACCGCAGGTAAAGTCGTTGCACAGTTAAATACTTCGATCAGAGAGCTTGACCAGTTGAATAAGTTCGGCCTCTATGAAAAGGGTAACAGAGTAACCGATCAGCCGGAGATTCTGTTTGCTCGTCTGGATCTTGCGGAAGTTGCCAAGAAGGAAGAGGAAATGGCAGCAGCCATTGCTCCTGCAGCTCCGGCAGAACCTGAGGAGGAAGTAATTGATCTTCCTGCCAAGCCGGAAATCACATATGATGATTTTGCGAAGCTGCAGTTCAGAGTAGGTGAAATTATTGCCTGCGAGGAAGTGAAGAAGAGTAAGAAGCTTCTCTGCTCCCAGGTTAAGATCGGAAGCGAAGTGAAGCAGATTGTATCCGGTATTAAGCAGCATTACAGTGCGGAAGAAATGGTTGGTAAGAAGGTTATGGTTCTTGTGAATCTGAAGCCCGCAACACTTGCCGGTGTTACTTCGGAAGGAATGCTGTTATGTGCGGAAGATGCGGAAGGTAATCTGGCTCTGGTAACGCCGGAAAAGGAGATGCCTGCAGGTGCAGAAATCTGCTAAGGAGGATTCGTATGGCAGAGAGAGTTGAATTTTATTATGATTCCAGAGACGGTAAGCACAGAATCCGTGGACTGAAATGGATTCCGGAAGGGGATGTGAAATGTGTTCTTCAGCTGGTGCACGGCATGGCGGAACATGTGGAGAGATATGATGCGTTTGCAAATCATATGGCATCCCTTGGCGTACTGGTTGTGGCCGAGGACCATCTTGGACACGGTAAATCTGTAAACAGCCCGGAGGAGTATGGATACTTCTGTGAGAAGGATCCGCTTATTACGGTGATTAGAGATATTCATAGACTGAAGAAGATGACGGAAGAAGCATATCCACAGGTTCCCTACTTTATCTTCGGACATAGTATGGGTTCTATGCTTCTTAGAAATTATCTGTTCCGTTACGGTACGGGTATCCAGGGAGCAATCATCTGTGGAACCGCTTGCCAGCCGGAACTGGCTACTGTTCCCGGCATGGGTATTCTGAAACTGATGTCACTGTTTAAGGGAAGTAAGTACAGATCTCCATTTGCAGCGTCTCTTGTTAACGGCGATTCCAATAAGAGAATTAATCCGAAGAGAACGGAATTTGACTGGCTTACGAAGGACGAAGCAATTGTAGATGCTTATATTGCTGATGAAGCCTGTGGGTATCTGTTCACACTGAACGGATATCTGACACTGGTTGAGAGTGTATATAAGCAGAATAAGAAGAAGTATCTTGCGGCTATGCCCAAGGACCTTCCGGTATTCTTCATCGCAGGTGAAGAGGATCCGGTTGGTAATTACGGCGAAGGCGTTAAGAAAGCATATCAGATGTTTCTGAAAGCAGGCATGAAGAATGTATCCATGAAGCTGTATCCGGGATACCGTCATGAAATTCTGAATGAGGCCTGCAAAGAAGAAGTATATGATGATGTTTATAAGTTCATTAAGAGTGTTTCTGAATGAGGCTTGGGGGAGCTGATTAAGAAGGGAGTTCAAAATGAAGAGAATTGTTTGTTTAATTATGACCATGACACTGATGTTTGCCATGACTGTTAGCGCATCTGCAACATCAGTAATTACCTTTGACGATGAGGGTAACGGAACTGTAGTTGAGGCACAGCCCACACCTGCTGCAGATGCAGCGCCGGCAGGGGATGTGGCACCCGTTAACCCCCTTAACGCATATCTTGCGTTAGGATCTGATTTGACCCAGAGCCAGCTTGCCACTGTATTATCTCTGATGGGGCTTACAGTTGCTGACATGGCGAACATGAATGTGGTATATGTTACCAACGCAGAGGAGCATCAGAGACTGGATCAGTATATCAGCCCGGCTCTTATTGGTACCAAATCCCTGTCTTCTGTTCTGGTAAGGCCGGCAGAGAAAGGACACGGCGTTGTTGTAACCACTAAGAATATCAATTTCTGTACCACCAATATGTATAGAAATGCACTGATTACGGCAGGCGTTACGGATGCGGATATTATCGTTGCAGCACCTTCTCAGATTTCCGGTACTGCAGGACTGATCGGTGCGCTGAAGGCCTATGAGCAGATGTCCGGTAAGACCGTTAGTGACCAGGCTCTGGACACAGCATTAAATGAGTTGGTAGCTACAGGAGATTTATCGAACTCCGTTGGATCAACCTCTGAGGCAGAGGAACTGATTTCCTATATCAAGGCACAGATTGCTGCTAATGATCTGGAGACAGAAGAGGAAATCGAAGCGGCGATTCGTAAAGGTATGAAAGACTTAGACGTATCCTTAAGTGAGGATGAGATTAAGACCACCGTTAAGCTGATGATGAAAATCAAAGCGATGGGTATTGATTTCAATGTTCTTGCAGAACAGGCAGACGATATTTATGCGAAATACAAAACCCAGATTGATAACGGAACCTTTAACATCAATGATGTGAAATTAGAAGACCTGGGTCTTGGTAAGCTTATTGGAAATGCTGTCGGTGGCTTCTTCAAGGAAGTGGGTGAGTCCATTAAGGACTTCTTCGGCGGCTTGTTCTCAAGATAGGAGATAGATGGCAGCGGTTCAGGTTCGTCCTCTACGGATAAGTGAATGGAACAGTGCCATGGATTTGGCATGGGAGACCTTTATGGAGTTTGAAGCCCCGGATTACACGCCGGAAGGTGTTACGAATTTCCGTAATTTTGTGCGGGATCCCAAATTGCGCAGACTGTTTCTGTTCGGCGGGTATAGGGCGTGGGGCGCCTTCTGTGACAGTGAGATTATCGGAATGATTACTGTCCGAAACAGAAGCCATATTTCACTTCTGTTTGTTAGAAAAGATATGCATCATAAGGGTGTGGCAACTTCTCTGATGCAGCATTTGTTTGCATACGAAAGGGATGAGCTGAAGCTTCACGAAGTAACGGTAAATGCAGCTCCTTATGCAATTGGGTTTTATCACAAAGTGGGGTTTAAGGATTTGGGACCTGAGATACAGGTGGACGGAATCCGCTATACGCCCATGAAGGCTAGAGTATAGAAATGGGAGATATGTAATGGATAGAATTTTTAATCCTGAAGGGCCTTTATTTTCCAGTCTGGGAAGACTGGCAGATTTGTTCTGGCTGAATATTCTGTTTATTGTATGCTGTCTGCCGGTGTTCACCATTGGTGCGGCAACCACAGCAATGTATTATGTGGCGCTGAAAATGGCCAAGAATGAGGAAGGTTACATTACCAAGAGTTTCTTCCGCGCATTTAAGGAGAATTTCAAGCAGGCAACCGCAATTTGGTTAATGGCACTGGTAGTTGGTGCAATTCTGGTTGCGGACTGGATGATTGTAAATGGCACACTGGTGAATCCGAATGCCATCCCTGACACGCCTCGTAAGGTACTGGTGGTCATGATTCTGGTTGTGCTGCTGGTATATGTGTTCACGCTTCGTTATGTGTTCCCGCTTCTGTCCAAGTTCGACAACACGGTTCGCAATACCATTAAGAATGCGTTGTTAATCAGTATTCGTCATCTGCCCTACACTGTAGTGCTGCTTGTGATTCCTGTTGCAGTTGTAGCAGCGGGATATTTTGTAAATGCTATTGGCGTGCTTACGATTATTATCGGTTTTGCATCCATCGCTTATGTTTCTTCTAAGATATTTGTGAAGATATTTGAGAATTATATTCCGGATGAGGAGACTGTAGCCGAGTCTGTTGTAACAGCAGAAGAATCTGTTTCAGAAGAAGCGCAGACGCCGGCTATCACATCTTCCGAAGTATCATCTGAAGAGGAATAAATATGAACGAAACAGAATAATGGGGGTTATTTATGTTCGGATCACAGGAAAAGAATAAACGAAGAGGGACTTGGGTGCAATGGACGCTTCCTACCGTGATATTTGCCGTTGCCATTTGCATCATTCTTACCGGTTATAACTCTAACATCCATACAGCGGTTGCTATGGATGAGGAGAGCAAACTGGTGGACTTGGTGTACAGTTATGCCAGAGATTTTGAACAAAGAACAGCGTTCTATGAGAGAGTGATGACATATACAGCGGATAGCCTGGCAACAGCAGAGAATCCCTTAGCAGAGGAGAACGTTCGAATGATTGCCAAGCTTAGCGAGACCTATCATTTTGTGAACGTGTATATTCTTACCGGAGAGACAGAAGGTGTTGACGGATTAGGTGTTGATTGTCCGGACGTGGCCAGAAGGTATTTTAATCGTCTACCGGTGGCCGGTGCAGCGTTGTCGGGATTCTTCAAAACGCCCGATGGTAAATATGTTGCGTTGCTTAGTGCACCGATTCGAAATGAAGATCGGGTATTAGGATTTGTGGTTGCAGAATACCAGCCTAATGAAATGAAGGAAATTGTAAATACCCCCGATTTCATTTCAGCCAATGTCTATGCATATGTGTCCGATACCGGACAGATTATGGACCAGGCAGGCCTTGAGAGTCGATTTATGGCAAAGGGAATCAACTTCTTCGAAGATGGTGAGTCCTATGTATTTACAGATGGCTCTATAGAGGAGATGAAGCAGAGTCTTAAAGAAGGCAAGGCCGGTGTTATGCGTGCCCGCATTAATGCCAAAAATGAGAGATTGTTCATCTATCAGCCGGTAGGAGATAAGGGGGATTTTATTGTTGAATCTGCCAATCAGCAGATGCTTACCCGTAAGATTCAGGATAGCTGCCGTCCCACAACCATTATGGTTGATTTGGTATACTTGATTCTGGCAATCTTCGCTGTTGTGCTGGTAGCAATCAATATCTTTAATGCTACAGCCCATGCCCGTACCAAGAAGGAGCTGCAGGATAAGGCAGAGAGTGATCTGCTTACAGGTCTTCTGAACAAAATTGCTACAGAGGATAAGATTAAGAATTACCTGCAGGGTGAAGGTCAAGATCGCACATCCATGATGTTCGTGTTGGATATTGATAACTTCAAGAACATTAATGACACCATGGGTCATGCTTTTGGTGATGAGGTAATTGCGGAACTGGGACGTCAGCTCAGTGCGGAATTCAGAGCTACGGATATTGTAGGTAGAACCGGTGGTGATGAGTTCACGATTTTCCTAAAAGATATGAAGGATGATAAGATTCTGCATGCTGAGGCAGAACGTGTTCTGAACATCTTCAAGAACTTCAAGGTTGGTGAGTATACCAAGTACTTCGCTACTGCAAGTATCGGTGTTGCAGTATATCCGCAGGATGCCAATAACTTTGAAACGCTTTATAAAGCAGCCGACCAGGCGCTGTACAAAGCGAAGAACCGAGGCAAGAATCAGATGGCATTCTATCGTGATTAAGAGAAGAATGGACATATTGTATAAGATAGAGCAAAATATTTGTATAAAAAGGCCATGTTCAATCAACATGGCCTTTGATATACTCATAGAGTAAGTTATTATCCAAATATAAATGGAGGAACAACAATGTCAAGTTTATCATTACAGAACATTACAAAAGTATATCCTAACGGATTTCAGGCTGTTAAGGACTTCAACCTTGAGATCGAAGATAAGGAGTTCATCATCTTCGTAGGACCTTCAGGTTGTGGTAAGTCTACAACACTTCGTATGGTTGCAGGTCTTGAAGATATTTCTTCAGGTGATCTGTTAATCGATGGCAAGCGTATGAACGACGTTGAGCCTAAGGACAGAGATATCGCAATGGTATTCCAGAACTACGCTCTGTATCCTCATATGTCAGTATATGACAATATGGCATTTGGTCTTAAGCTTCGTAAGGTTCCCAAAGATGAGATAGAGAAAATGGTTAAAGAAGCAGCTAAGATCCTTGATCTTACTCCCCTTCTTGATCGTAAGCCCAAGGCTCTTTCGGGTGGACAGAGACAGCGTGTAGCTATGGGTCGTGCAATCGTTCGTAATCCTAAGGTATTCCTTATGGACGAGCCTCTTTCAAACCTTGATGCTAAGCTTCGTGTACAGATGAGAATTGAGATCGCTAAGTTACATCAGAGACTTGGAACCACCATCATCTACGTTACACATGACCAGACAGAAGCTATGACACTTGGTACCAGAATCGTTGTTATGAAGGATGGTGTTATCCAGCAGGTTGATACTCCTCAGAACCTTTATGACAAGCCTTGTAACTTATTCGTAGCAGGATTCATGGGTTCACCTCAGATGAACTTCTTAGATGCTATCGTTGAGGTTAACGGTG
This sequence comes from Lachnospiraceae bacterium, assembly GCA_045616705.1. Taxonomy (GTDB): domain Bacteria; phylum Bacillota; class Clostridia; order Lachnospirales; family Lachnospiraceae; genus UBA2868. The sequence continues at coordinate 6,842 of JAZLHG010000036.1, forward strand.
ATGTTGCAAGCCTTAAGGTTGCCGGCAAGTCTATTCCTCTTCCTCCCGCTAAGTCCAAAAAGCTTATCGACGGCGGTTATGATGGAAAGACCGTTACATTCGGTATC
>JAZLHG010000037.1:0-1564 GCA_045616705.1 Lachnospiraceae bacterium
GAGACATCCTCATCCATAATGTTTAACCTGGTCTGGGCATCACAAAGTACACAGGAGTCGTCCTTCTCCTTCTGCCCAAAAACTTTATTAATCTCATATTGTTTATGATCCACCTCATAAACAATGGTTCCACCGTAAAGGCCCTTATTCCAAGGGCGATACTTCTCGCGTTCCCGCTCTGAAGCATCCCTTTTATTCTCACCGGCAAATCCATAGAACATAACCTTAATAAACGCTGCCAGCGTACTCTTGCCCCAACCGTTATCCTCAAGAATCACTGTAGGATTAGAGGTTAAATCCAGATTATAGTTACTAAGCTTGCCGAAATTCTCTATATGAATACGAATCAGTCTCATTCCAGAATATCCTCCCCGCTTAATGCGCGTAACCCGTAATGAATGACTTCACCCTTCTCATCATCCGTAAGGTTAGATGCCCATACCGTTCTGACAAATTCTCCCTTCAAGGATTCATCAAAGGCATACAAACGAAAATCAACACTCATTCTGGTATCGTCATAAAGTTTCACCACATAGTAACGATCCACAAACGGATGAATGATATAATTCAAATCCTTCTCACACTGGGCATCCACATGTCCCTCCAGCACAATCTTAATCATGCTGTCAGAACTGTATCCTCCCTTCTCAAGTTCTGTACGAATTCGTCCAAGTATTTCTTCAGACTGCATACAGCCACTTACATCAACCGGAACCGTATAAAGACATCTCTTGGCAAACGGAACGAAATCACAGGTCCAGTCCATGGTATCTTCATTGATATCTACCAGCATAAAACCATGTTCCCCGCATTCATCAAAACCTCTGCCCTCTAGACACCCAGAGAAACAGTATACACCTCTTCCATCCAGAGGCTCCTTCACCTGTGCATGCACGTGTCCCAGCGCAAGATAATCAATTCCTCTGTTCTGCAGACGATCAAGGCGAATATACTCCGTACGATCACCCATGTTGTATTTCGTGGTCTGCCCATGCATCATAACAATGTTAAAGTCTCTCACATTTAATGACAGACTGTCATAAACAGACTCGCCGTTATAACCGTTAAATTCCACTCCGTTAAGCAGAATATTCCCCTTCCCTTTCGGATTCAGAACATACTCTGTCCAGGTATCATCGAAGAAATGGAGGTTATTCGGACACCTCAAATCCTGTAAGCACATGGCATCATGATTGCCTCTAAGATAATAGAAGTCAATTGCCGGATGATTCTCAACTTGAGCAATAAATGCGTTACGAACAGTCTTACTGATCATTCTGGTATCAAATAAATCTCCTGCAATAAGAATTGCCGACACACCTTCTCGTGATGCAGCCTTCACCATATTGCAGAATGTTTCAAGCAGTTCCAGTCTTCTCTCTTTACGTTTCGTAGAATCCAGATTCGCACGCAATGCAGAATCCAAATGCAAATCGGCGCAATGAATGAATTTCATATTCACACCTCATCCCTATATAGATACAGTTTAAGAACAACTCATATCATTTATGAGCAAAATATATGATAGATATAACAATAATGAATAATGGAACAGACAAGAAAT
>JAZLHG010000038.1:0-2270 GCA_045616705.1 Lachnospiraceae bacterium
CAATAGAAAAGGAGAGAATTAATCATGGAAAAGAAAAAAGTTGCTAATCTTGACATGAAGCAGTACGGTATGTTCCTTGCTCTTGTCGCTATTTATTTGATTTTCGCTGTGCTGACCAAAGGTGCAAACCTTTCACCGGCAAACATTAACAACCTGGTAATGCAGAACGGTTACGTTGTTATTCTTGCTGTTGGTATGCTCCTCTGCGTATTAACAGGTAACATTGACCTTGGTGTTGGTTCTATCGTAGCTGTTGCTGGTTCTGCTGCAGGTATTATTCTTGTTGATTACAAGATGAATATGTGGGTTGCTATTGCGGTTGCCCTTTTGATTGGTCTTATTTCAGGTGTATTCGCAGGTTTCTTCATTGCATACCTTGGAATACCTCCTTTCGTTGTAACTCTTGCAACAATGCTTATGGGCCGTGGTCTTACATATACCATGCTTCAGGCACAGACAAAAGGTCCCCTTCCTGATGATTTCGTATTCATTGGAGCAGGTTTCCTTCCTACAATGAAGGTTCCGTTCCCCGGTGGCGGATCTATTGATATCGTTAGTATTGTTGTTGCTATTGCAGCAACAGTTGCTATTATTCTTGCAGAGATTAAGAGCATTGCAACTAAGAAGAAATACGGTTTTGCTTTGACTCCTGTATGGCAGCTTGCTGTTAAGAATGGTGTTCTTATTTTCATCGTATGGTTCTTCTTCTATAAGTTGTCTCGTTGGAATGGTCTTCCTTTCGTATTACTTCTTATGGGAATTCTTGTTGCGATTTATGCATTTATTACCAGTAAGACTGTAGCAGGTCGTCAGATTTACGCATTAGGTGGTAACAGAAAGGCTGCACAGCTTTCCGGTATCGATACGAAGAAGGTATTCTTCTGGGTATATGTTAACATGGGTGTGTTAAGTTCTATCGCAGGTATTGTTGTTGCAGCAAGAAATGCATCTGCTACACCTAAGGCAGGTGACGGTTTCGAGATGGACGCTATTGCATCCTGTTACATTGGTGGTGCTGCCGTAGCCGGTGGTGCAGGAACAATTATCGGTGCAGTAGTTGGTGCGTTTGTTATGGGTATTCTGAATAATGGTATGTCATTATATGGATGGACCACTGATATTCAGAAGGTTGTTAAGGGCGTAGTTCTTCTTGCTGCTGTTACCATGGATATCTTATCCAAGAATAAAAAGGGCAAATAAGAATTAATGAACGAAAAAAGAGAAGGAAGATATCATAAAGTTGCTAGGGATATAGAAGATCGTATTAGAAACGGTGTTCTTAACCCGGGAGACAGGATACCTTCTGAGAACGAATTGACAGTTGAATATGGATTAAGCAGACAAACAATTCGTAAGGCACTGGAGATTTTGGAGAAGGATAATCTCGTATACAGTGTTAGGGGTAGTGGTACGTATGTTGCCGGGAATAAGCAGACTTCTGCTCCCGGCGGCAATACCATTGCTTTGATTATGACGTATGTAGACGGTTATATTTTTCCGAGTCTCATTCAGAATATACAGAGTGTTCTTTTTGAGAATGGTTATTCGGTTCAGATACATTTTACCAATAACCGTATTGATCGGGAACGTGCTATTCTGGAAGAAATTCTGGAACGCAATGAAGTGATTGGTGTAATTGCAGAGGCTACAAAGAGTGGTATTCCCAATCCTGATGTTAGCCTATATAAAGAACTGATGAACCGTGGTGTACAGGTACTGTTTATCAATTGTTTTTACCCGGAGTTATCAGCGCCTCATGTGTCTATGAATGATGTGAAGGCTGGTAAGAGGGCAACTGATTATCTGATTCAGAATGGGCACAGGCGGATTGCCGGTATCTTTAAGTTGGATGATATTCAAGGACGTCATCGTTTTGCAGGATATCTGCAGTCTCTTAAAGAGAATGGTATCCCTTCAGATGGCAAGAAGGTAATTTGGTATGATACGGAAGACTTGAACCACCTGGAATTTCTTCGAGAGAAACTTAAGGCTCGAGTTAAGGATTGTACCGCACTTGTGACCTATAACGATCAGCTTGCTGACAGTTTGCTTCCTATATTAAAGGATATGGGAATCTCTATTCCTGGTGACCTATCCGTGGCTAGTGTAGACGATTCCGATTTGGCAGTAAGAGGAGAGGTGAAACTGACAACGGTTGCTTATCCCATTGATAAGTTGGGTGTGACTGCGGCCAAGAACATGCTGATGTTGCTGAAGAACCCCGGATATAATGGCAGTTATGAATTTGATGAACCTATTGTCATTAGAGA
>JAZLHG010000039.1:0-3620 GCA_045616705.1 Lachnospiraceae bacterium
ACCAGCTGATTCTCCCACTCATGGGAACCTGAAGCAAGGGGGGTACCCTTTTCATCTACCAGGACAGCTTTAATTCTTGTTGAGCCAAACTCAATTCCCAGTACGGAACGACCCTCGGCAATTACTGTTTTAACATCCATAACTCTTCTCCTTTTTGTTTAATATACATTGTCCGGCTGGTCAGTATAGCCCGCCGAATCATTATTATCCTTATACTTAGCATCAATTAATTCCTGCGTAACGTGTGTTACCGGATATTCTCTGGATTCAACAATTACACTCTCAATTGATTCATAAGCACTGAATACTTCTTCATCAACATATTCGTACTTCTGAGGGGTGTCCCGCTCCTCCAGTGTCCGAATAATCGCCTCTACTCGAGGACCATGAAGAGGATTGCATTCCGCTATACAGGAAATTGAATCATTTAGTGCATCCTGAATAGCCTGCTGTTTCACGCCGTCAAAGGACAGAATCATAATCTCTCCATTTTTAATATCAGAGCCCACATGTCTTCCGGCAGCCTCAATGGCTTCTATTGCACCAAAAGCCTCATTATCATTCTCGCAGTAGACCACATTAATGTTCTTGTACTTCTTAAGAAGGCCTTCCATTGCTTCTCGGCCCTTGGCCTTAGTGAACTCACCTTCAACCATGGCAACCACATCCCAGCCATATTCTTCTGAAGCCTTACGAAGCCCCTTGGTACGACCAATTTGTGCAGATCCCCCAATGGTTCCCTGAATATCGGCAATATGAATATCCTCGGGTGCAATGCCCTCCTTGACAGCGAACCAGCGAAGCCACTCACAAACCTTGCGACCCTCCAGTTCGAAGTCGGAACCAACCCAGCATTTAAACAGATCCTGGTTATTTACCTTAACCATACGATCTACAATAATAACAGGAATTCCGGCATCCCTAGCTTCTTCAAGAACAGTATCCCAACCGGTCTCGGTAACCGGCGCCAGCACGATGTAGTCCACTTCCTGCTGGATAAAATTACGAATTGCCATAATTTGATTGGTCTGCTTCTGCTGAGCGTCATCAAAAATCAGTTCATAGCCATTCTCTTCTACAAATACTGATTTCATAGACTCCGTATTGGCCCATCTCCAGTCAGACTCTGCCCCAATTTGAGAAAAACCCACCACAGTCAATTCTCTATCTTCTGTAGCGGGTTGTTCGTCAGCCAAGCCATGAGCCCCCCGTCCCGGAAATGAGCAACCACTCATTCCCAGGATCAGTAACGCACATGTACAAATTACAGCTGTCAATTTATTTCTCATTATAATTCCTAAATATCAATTATTTCTTAACGCTCTTCTTCTTACGAGCCATAACCACACTCTGTACCACTAAGAATAAGCAAAGCATAGCAGCAATTGTAATACCTGTCCACCAAGCCTGATCAAGGCCTGCGGAGGATACAATGTTCTGAATCGTTGTCAGGGACAGAACACCGAAGAAAGTACCGATAATGTTACCTACACCACCGGTCAGAAGTGTTCCACCGATAATGGAGGAAGCAATCGCGTTCATCTCTGCACCACTGGCATGAGAAGGCGAACCTGAACCAATATGCAGGAAGTATACATATCCACCGATACCGGCTAATGCTCCACAGAGAAGGTGTGCAAGGAACTTGGTCTGCTTCACATTAATACCAAGCATCAGAGCAGACTGTGCATTGCCACCAACTGCATAGAAGTTACGTCCTAATTTAGTATACTTTAATACGAAGAACAAAACAATAACAATCACAATTGCAACGATTGCACCGATTTCAATATAGGGAGCAACCATCATTCCTTTGTTATTAGCCTGTGCTAAGAAAGGAATCTGGATTCTGGTATCCTTAAGTGCTACGAAATTCGGATTCTCAACGTTGAACGGGTTGGTATGAACAATTGTAGTCATACCTCTTGCAAAGAACATACCTGCCAAGGTTACGATGAATGGCTGAATATCAAGATAAGCAACCAAGAGACCCTGAACAAGACCAAATGCAAGACCGATACCAAGGGCAATCAGAACGGATACCCACAGGTTCGGGGACTTATTATAGTCAAGGTATACTGCACAGGACATACTAACCAAAGCAGTTACACCACCAACGGAAATATCAATACTACCGTTAATCATTACGATACTCAAGCCGCATGCAAGAGGAATTAAATAAGCATTGGTATCCAGAATGTTAAACAGAGTCTGGAACTTTCTGACACCTTCACCCTGAATTACTACCGCACCAAGATACATTACGAAGAATACCACGATCGTGATGGTAAGAAGCAGGTTGGTATCGCTCATGTTTTTGAGTTTTTCTCTTAACTTATTCATCCTAAGCTACCCCCTTCTTCGTAAGTTTCTTCCATGTGGAACCAAGGTAATCTCTTACTGTAGGAGCTGAGAATACAACTAACAGGATAACCACAACTGCCTTGTATGCAGGAAGTGCATCTGCAGATACATTGAACTTATAAAGTGTAGTGGTAAGGAACTGAATTACGTATGCACCTAAAATTGATGCAGCCATGTTGAATTTACCACCGGAAAGAGCATTACCGCCAAGAGCAACCGCAAGGATTGCATCCATCTCAATATCCTTCGCTACTACAGAGTAGTTAATTGTTGACAGACGGCTGGTCTTAATCAGACCACAGACTGCTACACAAATACCTAAGATTACGAAAGATAAGAACTTGATAAACTCAGGATTCAGACCGTTCAGTCTGGATGAACTTTCGTTAATACCTACAGCGTGTGTATAAAGTCCTAAGTTAGTAAACTTCAGAACCAGGAAAATAACAATTACACATGCTGCTGCAATAAAGAACGGTGTGGGGATAGGAATACCCGGAATAAATCCACCGTATACGGTAAAGCTGGGCTCGTAAACAATAGGAAGCTCGTTATTGTTAATCCATGCTGCAATAGAACGTCCTGCTGTAAACAGAATCAGTGTTGCTACCATGGGCTGAATCTTAAAGAATGCTACCAGCGCTCCGTTAAAAGCACCAAAAATCATTGCTACAAGACAAGCTAACAGGAATGCTACGATAACAGGAGCCATCATAGTCTTGGAATCATGAGTGGGTCCACAAAGAACTCTTAAGATTACACTACCTGCAATTGCGATTGCCGCACCAACGGAAATATCCTGTCCGCCGGAAGCTGCTGTAACAAGTGTCATACCAATAGCAAGAATTGCAAGCTCTGAACCATAGTCAAGGATAGTCATTAAATATCCTGATAATACCGGGAAGCCATCGCTATTGTAACCCAGCGTGATTTTAAAGAATGCCGGATCTGCTACTAAGTTAAAAATTGCAAGAATCAAAAGAGCTGCAACCGGAATGAAAATTTGATTTTTGAAAATTTTACTCATTTGTCTCACCTCCGGCAATTGTACTCATAATCTTATTCTGCGTTAAGTCCTCACCGTTCAACTCACCAACTACTGCTCTGTCTCTCATAACAATCATTCTGGAACAGGTACGAAGCATTTCGTCTGTTTCGGAAGAAATAAAGGTAATACTCATACGTTCTGAAGCAAGTTTCAGAACCAATTTCTGAATATCTACCTTGGTACCTACCTCAATACCTCTGCTAGGCTC
>JAZLHG010000040.1:0-2497 GCA_045616705.1 Lachnospiraceae bacterium
AATTGGCAGAGCAGCTGATTTGTAATCAGCAGGTTATCGGTTCGAGTCCGATCATCGGCTTTTTGTTATTTTAATATGGGTGGATTCCCGAGTGGCCAATGGGGACAGACTGTAAATCTGCTGGCAATGCCTTCGAAGGTTCGAATCCTTCTCCGCCCATTTAATATCGCGGGGTGGAGCAGTCTGGAAGCTCGTCGGGCTCATAACCCGAAGGTCATAGGTTCAAATCCTATCCCCGCTACTAAGAATCAGGAAGGTCTGTTGACCGTCCTTTTTTGTTGCTTTTATGAATAGTTCTATATTGATAGCTCTGCATTTGCAGAGCTATTTTTTATGGAAAGCAAGAAAAAAACAAGACTTTATCATGTGGTTTTGTCATGTAAGAGTGCTATTATTAAGAAAGGATTGGAGGATCTATTTTGAGTGAGTCACATTTATTAAACAATCGAATAGATTTATATGCACATAAGCACTGGCAGGAGTCATTAGATGATTTTCATTCTGATGCAAATACCGGGCTTCGTTCAAATCAGGTGTCTGATCATAGAATAAAATATGGAACAAACACTCTTACAGAGAGTAAAAAAGATTCTGTCCTTTCTCGTATGAGAAGAGCTTTTGTGAATCCGTTTTCTATGATACTGTTCGTTCTTGGTATCATTTCATTTTGGGCTGAGACTTTTATGAAAACAGAATACAGCCATAATTACTCTACCGCGAGTATTATTTTATGTATGTTATTTCTTAGTGGTCTTGTTCGATTTGTGCAGGAACTACAGGCTAAGGCCGTATCGGATAGTCTTCTTAATATGGTGAACACGGAGTGTCTTGTAAGAAGAGATGGCGAGTGGACTTTAGTGTGCTCCGATGAAGTGGTTGTTGGTGATATTGTACATTTGCATGCAGGGGACCGTGTTCCTGCGGAAATCCGATTGATAGAAGCCCGTGATCTGTTTGTATCACAATCGATTCTGACAGGTGAAAGTGCAGTACTTGAAAAGGATACGGATATTCTTACTGAGCAGAATATCTATTCCTATGCAGGATACCGTAACATATTATTTGCCGGATCTGCAGTAATTGGTGGAACTGCAGAGGGTATTGTTCTGGCAGTAGGTAATGAAACTGTTTTCGGAGGGATAAGAGATAAATCCTCTCGTAAGAGAAACAGTTTTGATGAGGGTGCTGCATCTATAGCAAAGGTATTAGTACGATTTATGTGCGTATTGGTTCCGATTGTTTTTGTGGCAACGGGAATTACACAAGGGAAGTGGGGAACATCGCTTTTGTTTGCACTTTCCGTAGGGGTAGGTCTTACACCGGAACTTCTGCCGATGGTTGTGAATGCTTGCCTTGCCAGAGGCTCTTCTTCTATGGGAAGAAAGCAGACAGTGGTGAAGAATCTGAACGCCATGCAGGGATTTGGTAGCATGGATGTACTGTGTGTTGATAAGACAGGAACATTAACGGGTGACCAGATTATACTGGAATACTATATGGATGTTCTTGGGAATGAGAGCAGCAGAGTCATAGATTATGCATATCTGAACAGTGTATTTCACAGTGGTGTAAGAAATCATTTGGACGAAGCCATTGCCAAGTGTAGGGAGATGCCCGGAAGAGAACAATACTATGAAGAACTGGAGACGTCTGCTGAGAAAATAGATGAGATTCCGTTTGATCACGACAGAAAAATGGTGTCGGTTCTTGCCGGGATAAATGGCCATAATCGACTGATTGTAAAAGGCAGTGTGGATACAGTTGTATCTAGATGTAAATATGTTGCCTATAAAGATGAAATACAGAAAATGGATGATATGAAATCAGAAAGTGTTCATGCTGTCGTGGATGAAATGCTGGATGATGGAATGAAGGTATTGGCAGTTGCCTACCGGGATATTTCGGAGGATGTGATTTCCAAAAGCGATGAGGAAGATCTGATTCTGATTGGGTATTTGGCCTTTTTCGATGCACCGAAGGAAAGTGCCAAAAGCGCAATTGACAAATTAAATAAGTTAAATGTATCGGTCAAGGTGCTGACCGGTGATGAGGAAAAGGTAGCCGTATCCATTTGTAAACGACTGGGTATTGATATCTCTCACAAAATCAGTGGTATAGAATTTGAATGTTTATCAGAAGAGGAACAGATTTTAACCGTAGAGAAGACCCATCTGTTTACAGATGTATCTCCTAAACAGAAAAGCAGAATTGTCAATTTATTGCAGGAAAACGGACATGTTGTAGGATTCTTAGGAGATGGGATGAACGATCTTCCCGCAATTGTACAGTCAGATGTGGGAATATCCGTGGATCAGGCATCTGATGTAGTGAGAGAAGCATCAGATGTAGTGTTACTAAAAAAAGATTTAAACGTGCTGGAAGAGGGAATTCTGGAAGGACGAAAGGCCTTTGCAAATACCAGAAAATATATCAAAATTACAGCATCCTCGAATTTTGGTAATATTTTCTCCATTGTAATTGCAAGTATATTTCTTCC
>JAZLHG010000041.1:0-6914 GCA_045616705.1 Lachnospiraceae bacterium
ATGCTGTTCATAATATCCTTGGAAGGTGCCTTCATGATAACGTCTCTGGTGAAGTTACTGGGCAACTTCTGGCTGGCGCCTAAGGCCTTAAAAAACTCCCGGTACTGCTCATCCGTGGGCTTCTCACCAAACAACAGAAGATAAGCAATCTTCTCAAATCCCAGTTCGTTCGGTCCTAACTCATCAATCAGGGAGTTCACTCTGTATCCGCGATACCACAACTCACCCTCAATAGGGGTCTTCACCCCATCAATATCCTTAAAGGCCAATACTTCTGATATGTTGGTAAGACCTGTCAACACACCCTTACCATTAACATCTCTTAATCCTCTGTTGACGCCGTACTGCTTATATAATTCCTCAGGAATGGTATTATTCTTAATACACATCTGTTCCTGCTGGCTTGCAAATGCTGAAATATTAATTGCTTTGGACATCTTACCTCCTTATCATACGTACCTATAGCCTACCTCAATATAGTAAAGAGCGTACCATAGGATAATAAATCGTGTCAATGAAGCCGGGCTATGTAAAGTCGTATCTCTCTCCGGTCTCCGGGCTACGATATTCATGCTTCTCATAGTATCCAATCAGCTTACCGTCATCGTCTCTGAGAGCAATCATATATTCGTCCATATTCTTCTTCTCATTGAAATAGGTAAACACCCGATTATGACTAACATCTGCACGAAACCATGCAACAACCCTCTCAATCTTCTCGCAGGAATCAGCATTATGGCAGTTAAGCAAATTCGTTCCAAGTAGCGCTTCTCCGCCTCTCTTCTCATACTGCTTCATAGCAGATGGATTCATGTAAATAATGGTATGCTCAAGATTGCAAATTACAATCGCTGTATTATCCTGTTCCACAAGACTCTTAAAAAACTGATTTAACATTCTTCTCCTCCGATTACTATTCACCAATTCGCACTTCTACAGGCTGATCAATTGCAAGGCCTTCCGGTGTTACCAGGCAATCATAAGCCATCACCTTAACACCCCTTGATGCCGCCTCTTGTAATGCCTCGCCAAACTGAGGGTGTGTGATACGATTCGGCTTCATATATTGAATATGCTTCATCTGTATCACAAACAGAATTGCCGCTTCAAATCCCTGTTCCTTTGCCGAGGCAAGTTCCTTAAGATGCTTCACGCCCCGCTCTGTTGGTGCATCCGGAAAACTTGCAATTCCATCATGTTCAAGGGTGACACCCTTCACTTCCAAAAGAATCCGGCGACCATCTATTGTCTCCAAATAGAAGTCTACTCTGGACTGCCCAAATACACTCTCCGGCCGAAGTACAGTCAGCTCGCCCATTCCGCCGGCCTGAAGCCATTCCTTCGCAACCATATTGGGAGCCTGAGAATCCATGTTAATGATCTGCCCCGGAATCTCTCCATGGCTCTCCTTATATACCGCCACCAAATCGTATCTCGTTTTACGGGCAGGGTTATCGCTCTCCTCAAGCCACACCTTGGCACCCGGCACAAGCAATTCCTTGCACCTTCCGGTGTTCTTCACATGCACAACATGCTCCACACCTTCAATCTCCACATGCGCAATAAACCGATTGGGACGCTTTCTAAATATTCCTTCTACAATCTTCCTATACTTCATATTATCAGTATAAATCATTATTGCGTTATCGTCGAACTTATTATTACGACGCATTTATAATCAGTCCTTCCACGTTGCCAAATAAAAACGCTGTAATTTCCGAGCACGTAGGATCCTCCATGTTCACAACATATGCCGGACAGGTTCTGCAGCCTTTGATGGCGTCGTCCACTGCTTCAAACCACATTGTATCTAATTTCCATTCTTCTTTTGATACCATTTGCAACACCTCCGATTTCAACTGTAGTTATCTTGTTTCATCATACATATTCAATTGTCAAGGCAAGATCATCATTGATGTAGACCGATCATAGTACAGAGATCTGTACAAAAAATGAACCTATGATTCATCCAATCATAAGTTCATTTTGTAGCCTAATTACTTTTCAATTTCTCTATTTCAGCCCATTCTTGAACATGGTCATCATCTCGTTGGTCAGGCTGTCATCGTTGGTCTGAAGAATGATATCCTCACGCTTCACCCATTCCGCATATTTCAGTTCATTTGCATCCATGGTAATGGTGTCGTCCCCATCCACATCACAGTAATAACCAAGCAGCAGGTCGCTTACAACACCCCAGGGCTGGGATTTATAGTACTGCACGTTTTTGACCTTCACACCGGCCTCTTCCATCACCTCTCTGGCAACGGTCTCCTCAGCAGTCTCACCGATCTCCACAAAGCCTGCAATCAGCGCATTCTCTCTGAATCCGGTGGCATACTTGGTGAGAAGCAGCTTGTCACCGTTTCGTACACCCACAATTACCGCAGGCATAATTCTGGGGTAATTCTTACTGCCACACACACTGCAGGTCATGGCACGTTCTGTCTGATCATGAACAGCAGCCCCACCGCATTTACCGCAGAATTTCGAACTGCTGTACCAGGCATCTAAATGCTTGGCTGTATACAGAGCATATCTCTGCTCTCTGGGACCGATACGATACTTGCGCACATCCATAAGGGTCAGATAATCATATCCTTCAGGAACCACTAAATCCTTCTTCTCCCACAGCATCCAGTAAGTAACGTCATCTACGCGAAACAGATACTGATAAGGAAGATCCTCCCCCAGTGCCAGCACTGTGGGAAAATCAATACTCGTATACTCATTTGCCTTACTCAGCACACGTCCGGTTTCATCAAACGTAATCACCAAATCTTCGGCTGCAGGTCTAGCCTGAGGGTCATACTCGTTTCTAAGTCGATGTGGTGCAATATCCTGTATCATGGGGTCTCCTTTATGATTTGTTTATTTATGATTCATTTATTTATAATTAGGTTGTTTAGATTAAGAAATTAGAAATTCACAATGGCAGGTAACTCATATTCTTCTAACAGATCACTGATATCCAGAATGTCCAGTCGATTCTCAATACCAAACTGCCAGATAATGTCCGCAATACTGGAAGCCGAAAAAGCGTATCCGGCTCTCGCCAGAAGATCTCTTGTCTCATCCAGATTCAGGCTAAGCGCAACACATAGTCTTAATGCGGTTACTTTATCCGGATGGTAGGTCTCTGCATTCTTCTTCAGTTTGTGCCATACCTGTTTGGTAATCCATGCACGGTTCTGAATATCTGCTCCCTTAAGGCCCTTTTGTTCTGCCAGATACAAAACATGGCTTCCAAAAGGATCTGCAACATGCTGCAGTCGCTTCTCGAGTGTGGACGTATCGAATTCGACATACGTATCGTATAAATTATATTCCTTGACCGGTTCCGGCATACTATCGCAGGAATCCACGGTCATCTCTTTCCACTCAGTACTACGAGGCGATGATACCCGCATGTCAGCGTTACCGTACATGGGCGCCGGACTGCTTGGCATGGGTGCCGGACTACTTGGCATCGGTGCCGGACTACTTGGCATGGGTGCCGAATATTTGGGCAATTCTGCCCCTTCAAACTTATTACTTTCCGAAGGGGGAACTGACGACCCGAAATCCCCTGTGGATTGTACTGTCGACTCCGCTTTGTCCTTGCGACGACTTAGCCAGGGGAACTTCCACGCAGGTCTTCGCCCGTATTCTTCCTCCTGCCTCTGACGCACATAGTGATCCGAAATATATTCTTGCAGATTCGGATACAGCATACTTGCAGCACCGGTAGCCTTCTCACCAAATACCACAATGGTAACATCCATCTCATGATCCAGCAGGAACTTCTCAATCTCGTCCTTAGCAATCTGCAGACCGTCTGCCATGGGATAACCGAAGGAACCTGTGGCAATTAACGGAAAGGCAATTGACTGAATCTGATTCTCTGAAGCCAGTGCCAGGCTATTCCGGTAGCAAGCGCGAAGTTTCTCTTCTTCTCCACTTTCTCCGTCAATATAAAGGGGGCTGACCGCGTGAATAATATATTTGGCAGGAAGCCGGAACCCGGGAGTAATAAATGCTTCTCCCGCAGGCACATATCCAATCTGTTCCCGAAGGGCATGAAGTTGTTCATATCCTGCTGCCTCATAAACGGCACTGTCACAACCTTCACCTACATTTGCAGTTGAACCGGCTGTATTCACAATGGCCTCCGTATTCATTTTGGTGATGTCATTTCTGACAATATGCAGCGGCATAGAACTCCTTCCCAATCTGCTTCTTCACAGATTCATTAGCCATGAACTACCAACTCATACATTTCTTCCGGCGTGTGAGCAATGTTCTTAGCACCCTGCTCAATTAAGAACGCTTCATCCCTGAATCCCCAGGTAACTGCAACGCAGTCAACACCGGCATTACGGGCGGTTGCCACATCAACATCCGAATCTCCGATATAGACCATCTCCTCAAGAGGGGTTCCCATATCAGCCAGTTCATAAATGGTATCGGGATAAGGCTTCAGCCTCACATTCTCCCTCTCACCATACTCATAGTCAAACAATCCTTCGAAGAATACACGACACAGTTTCTTCACTGCGCTGTCCTTCTTATTACTGATGACCGCTGTCCGAAGTCCCGCTTCACGAATCTTCTGAATCATCTCACATACCCCGTCATAGGGTCTTGTATAATCATTGGAGTGTGCTTCGTACACCTTCAGCATATAGGCAAAAATCTCATTAAACTTCTCTTCGCTGACCTCTGTCTTCAGAGACCTCTCCATGGTCTTACGAAGACCGTTTCCCACATTTCTTCTGGTCTCCTCCAACGTCACCTCAGGCAGACCAAACGCCCTAAGGGTCTCATTGACCGCATTGTTGATATCATCCAGTGTATACAGAATGGTACCATCCATATCAAAAATCGCTAACTTATATTTACTCACATGAACCTCTCAACTATTTATTTACTAAATCCTAAGTCGTTCTCAAGTCGCTAACCTGCTTACTCAAAAGCGGTAAGATCCGTTGCATAGGACTTATGAGCGCCGGTCAGCTTACCGAAAATATACTTATTACTTGCAGACTCACACATCATGACCATCTTACCATCAACGATTACGAACTCTTCTGCCATCGGTGCTAACTTCCGCTTGCTGTCGAGAACCGTGGAATCCAGCTTATACAAAGGCACCTCACAATCTAACACCTTCATAGTCTCGTTAGAAGCAATTGCGCCCTCGTTGTAAGCATATAAAGTGGACATGCTTGTTCCCCAGGAAGAAGATAAGTACAACTTGCCGCCGTTAAAGCAGGCACCCTGAATATTATCAGGCAGTGAATAAACTGACTTCGGAATGGGCTGATGATTCTCATCCAGTTCTACACAAGCCATAATCGCATGCTGCACACCATCCGCTGTTTCCACCGCGTGAGCAGGATGAGTATCGTACTGAGGCAGGCGATAGAACTCACCTACGCATAACATTCCATCAAGAGTGGTCACGAACGAAATTCGAATATTGTCATTCTCACTTGCAAGAGAAACCACGTTCTCGCAAGGCAGATATCCGTCATACGCAGCGTTGTCAACAGCCGCTGCATCAAATACCAGCAGATTGGCATCCACGGAACCTGCCACATACAATTTGCCGTTAAGGAAGGCAAGACCGCCGGCATGGCCGGCAAAATCAGCCCCGTCAGGACCAATCATTTTTACCTTGTTAATGGTATCTCCGGTCTTCACATCAACTACATAGATGGGAGATGCAGAGCCATCAGACATATATCCGGTCAGATAGTATTTCCTTCCGGTCTCATCATAAGTAATACCCTGTGGAACAAATCCTTTATGAATATCAGGAATCTCAAATGCTTTCTCACTTGCCTTGTAGTAGGACATGACCGGTGCCTTGAAGTAAATATTCGCACCAATAATCACCAAGACTATCAATCCTAACAGAAACAGCAGAAATCCTCTCAGCACAGATCCCATTGTTCTTTGTTTTTTCTTCTTAGACATGATTATGGTCTCCTTTTATTTATTATTGTATCGTCGCAATACAATTAATAGTATTTCTCAACAGTCAGAAACTTATTCCATCCCATAAGTGCCGTAAGTGGAATCAGTTCCAACAGAAGGAAGAATATCCAGATTGGAATTCTCATAGGCTTCACCACATATCTGTGCGCATCTTCGTAAACAGTACTTCCATCTTCCGGCAAGCCATCGGATATTACCATGTAATTCTGTTTAGCCGAATAAGCCTTAATCTCATCCATCTGATTAACAATATCCTCCGGTTCTGTCATTTGCGACATCAGTGAAAGTGCAATAGCCGGGTTTTGAAATCCGAAGTCACCCTGTCGCATCACGCCGTATACCGTTCTTCCATTCTGGTCCTCATTTTCAAGAATCTTCCGCAGTTTCTTCTCAAGAATAACAGCGGCTTCAGGAACCTCCGGATGAATCGAAAATACGTAGCCGGCGTGGGATTCTTTGAACATGACCGTTACCGGTTCACCGGATACAGAAGTACATTCTATGAATCGAAGGAAATAATCCGTATTCATTGTCTGCGTCTGCTTACCAACCCTGATTTGCTCGGTATCTGTACTTGCCGTATCTACCACTTTGTCTATAGACGCCAGATCAAACTTCACGTAGGAGCCTGCCTCACAATCAGACGTATACTGCTGATAGTTAATTGTATGAGGAACCTGATAGGTCTCCTGATAGTGGAAAGTCGCTATGGTCATAATAACGAGTCCAACCGTGGCCCAGAGAAGCCAAGCCTTTGTCCCTTTCTTCGACATCCGGTAATGAATTCGACAATACTCCTTTATCCGGTCAGCAAGTTCTGTCCTGTCTACCAGACGTAATTCCTGCATCAAATCCTTTGTACGCCTTCTCAGAATCAGTTTATACCACCAGGGCGGCTTCCACGTAGCCTTATTCTGAGCTTGCTTTAATTG
>JAZLHG010000042.1:0-3168 GCA_045616705.1 Lachnospiraceae bacterium
TAAAGCGGATCCGTCCATAGAAACCGTTCCTCTGTCAATGGCGAAACGTTCTTGAAACCGATTATTAAGTGTATCTTCGTTCATCTCTTTTCTGAGATATTCATAATAGCATTCACGGTAGAGACACTCCGTCTCATACTCGGACATTATGCCGTCAGAAGATGGTATCACTTCAGCAATCATCTGACCATAAGTTGCTCCTGCTCCGGCTATAGCCGTTTCATTCAGGATTCCCAACATGGTCTGTCCCGCAACTTCCAGACCTTCTGCCGCTCTAACCTTAATCTTCTGCTGCAGGAGTTGCTTGGACATCACAATGGATCTTGCAGAAAACATAAGCACAAAAAAGCAAACGGTCATCATTGCGAAGACCGTTGTAATCATTACAAGCATATGAACCGTTCGAATACTTTTCTTCTCTACGTTCATCCTTACATGCCTTTAACCATTTCGTAGAATTCCAGCATAGGCTGAATCATTGCCGCCACAATAACGCACAACAGAATTCCCAGAATCACAACGAAAATTGTCTCTAAAATATATGCTCTCTTATTCGCATCCTTCAACATATGTGCCTCGTAATACGAAGCCATGTCATCGAGAATTGCCGGAAGATTTCCACTCTCTTCACCGATTGCTGTCATCTGCAGAATCATCTGTGAGAATACAGAAGAATCACTTAGCGCCTTAGACAGGGACATTCCCTGCGCAACACGCTCCGCTGCTCTCAACAGTTCATTTCTGACCAGTTCATTATTGCCAACCGAATCCTCAATTACGCGAACCGCTTCTTGAATCGGCATTCCGTTTTTGAGAAGTGTAGACAACGACTTACAAAACTGTGCATAAAGTTTCTGCCTATTCACGGTTCCTGTAAACGGAAGAAACATACGAATTCTTGCATTAACACTTCTTCCTGCTCTAAACAGAGAAAATAACAACGCTATCAGCAGAATTCCCGCTATCACTAATACAATCAATCCGATGTGAGCACCTAAGAAGCTACTGATGCCGACAACAGCCTTGGTAAGTTTGGGAAGATCATATTCAATTCCGTTAAACATACTTAGGAATTTAGGCACAATCTGTAATGCAACAATTCCCAGAATTGTAACGCACAAAAGTGCCATAATGCTGGGCACAAACGTCATGCGTCTGGAAGTCCCCGCAAGTCTTGCCTCCGCTTCAAACTGTTCGGCAAGATTGTTGAGTACATCACACCATTCACCTGTTTTCTCAGCACACTCCACTGCACAAATCATAATCATCGGAAAAAAATCTCCCTGTTGCTTCATCGCATCGGAGACCTTATCACCGCGAGACACCTCTCTAATCAGTGCGTTAATCATCTTCTTCAGTTTTTTGTTCTCAATCTGATCCCTGCAAATCTCAAGTGCAGTCTTCGGGCTGACATTGGCCCTCATAATAACTGCTAATTGTCTGCAGAAAATCCCGAATACACCTGCTTCGTTCATTCTTCGGATTCCTCTATTATTTTGCCACCACCGGTGAATGCCTCTCGCATCTTAGGAATAAACGATGCATAGTCCACCATGCTGATATTTAAATCTACTTTTTCCTTGATACCGGGAACGGTTCCGGCATCCGAATACTGCCATATTGTGAAGTCATACATGAAATCATTGGTATCCAAATACTGGGGAGCCCATACTTCATAGGGCTGAAGGAGTTCAGCCTTAAGGCTGCGTCTCAACCAATTCTCCGATGCATAGACCATAGGATAGTATCCATTCTCCTTAACTCGTTCGCAGAAAGCTGCTACAATTTCAGACCTCTGTTCAGGAGTTAATTCCGTTTTATTGGTACGAGCTGCCGAGTCACTTACATATTCAGTATCAATTACCACAGGATAACTGATTGGATAGGGTTCAATGGTTGACATAACAAAATCAGCTTCTTCTATCGCCTCTTCCACCGTAAGAGCCTGTGTGAAGAAATACACACCAATAGGGAACCCTGCATCAACTGCCGCTTGTGCATATTCATCAAACTTCTCATCCTTTACAAGGCCGCCTTCCGTATAGCCTCGAAAGCCACAACGTAGCATAATAAATTCACAATCTGAACCCTTTAATTCTTCCCAATTGATATTCTGCTGATGATAACTGATATCGATTCCAAAATGCGAAATCTTCTTACCATTATCATCATAGTACGCCATGATTCCATCCTCTTCCCTGAAATTCTCCTGCTTATAAGAGTTCACAGGAATGGAGCCGTACCTCACCTCTCGCTTGGGAACGTGCATATGGATCACTTCTTCACCACCTTCTATACTGATGGTGGTACCTGTTGCATTCTCTAAATCTCTAATCTGTTTCTTTAAACTCTTAACTTCCGAAAAATGAATCACCGACATCCCAATGATCAAGCCGATAAAAAACATGGCAATAATCAGCACAATAATGGGCGTGTAATTCCTTCTATGTCTCTCAGCCAACTGCTTTTCCTACCTTATCAATCAGGCTGCTCTCAGTATCCTGGGGATCACCAAACACAACCGTAAAATTCTTCTTAACCCTTCCTGCTAAGGTCGTATAAATATCCCTCTTGGGAGTAAAAAACATATCCTCTAACAGAACAAGCGTATCAAACTCTTCATTTAAATAATCAATCGCTGAAACAACGGATAATGCACCCTCTACGCGATAACCTGCGTTCATCAGATGCTGACAGGCCGCCTTAACCGGGTCTGCATGTTCTCCCAGCACAAGAATTCCTGTACTAGCTTCCTTATTCTTCTCAAGCTGAAGGAAAAACCCCTCCAATTTGCCTAGAAGTTCCGATTTCGGTGCAGATTTCGACACAAATCCGATTGCACCCTTTGATATTGCTTCTACAACTACTTGAACATCGGATACACCGCTTAAAAATACAATGGGAATTCGTACTCCGCAACGGATTAACTCCTCCATGACAGTTATGCCATCCATAATCGGCATCGTTACATCAAGAAGAATCATATCTGCCTGAATTTCATTCTCCCCACTCTTAGCCTGTTCTACCACCTTGTAGCCGGCACTCTCCGTCTGGACTTCGTAGGTGCCCTCAAGATACTTCTTAAGGATACGAAGTGTCATAATATCATCATCAACAATCAGTAGTTTACGCATGTTCACCAACTCTTCATACAATCAACAACTTAGA
>JAZLHG010000043.1:0-3250 GCA_045616705.1 Lachnospiraceae bacterium
GTCTATGAAGAAGGTCGTGAGCAGATTGAGGACGGTATCAGTGCTAAGATTGGTAATTTAAGCGATGCAACCGATGATGTGAATCACTATGATGCAGTTATGACCAGACTGAATGACATGCTGAACAAAATGTCACCGAAGCGTGCTACCGGCAGTATCAAACAGATGGATGCACACATTTCATCTTTACAGAACGCGGTTCGTAATGAGGATGTAATTCTGAAGAATGTAAGGGCGCTCGAAGAGAGACTCCAGCAAGAGAAGGCGCTCTATAATCAGTGTTTAAATAAACGTGATACCCTTGACAGAGATTTCAGACAGAATGCTAAAAAGGGTGAACTTCTTGCCAGACGGGATGCTTTTCAGCAACTGTGGAAGAAGTATGAAGCCAGCAGAGAATCTCTGCTGAGGATGGAGGAGAGTTTTATTAACGGTCTTCCCACGGAAGAAGATATCAACATGCAGCTTGCTGCCTGGGACGAGAGAACAGAGATGCTTAACGAGATCAAGCGTCGCCAGACAGAGCTGGACTATGAGTATAAGGCAATAGAAGAACGGAAACGCCAGGAAGAAGAGATTCGTCAGCTTGAGCAGGAGAAGAAACTGTTAGAAGAGGACAAGAGATTCCGTAAACGTATGGGTGGAATTGTGCTGATTAGTGTGGGTGTGGTTCTGCTTGCTGCAGGAATTGCATTGGGAGCGGTGTTCCATTATCTGATGATTGGAATTGGTGTTTCGGTTGCTGCTGTAGCATGTATTGTTACAGGACTGATTATGATTCCATTTGGGCACATTGAGGAAGAAGAGGAGGAAGAACCTTCTGCGGAACCGAAGGAAGAGGTTAAGGAGAATGAGCAGACTCTGTTCCTTAAGGCTGAAATCAATCGGATGAATGACAGAATCGCTATTATCGAGACCAATGTGCAGGAATTCTTCAGACATTACGAGGTGGAGTATCAGCCGGACACTGTAGAGTCGAGCTTATATGATGGCAAGCAGAAGATCGGCCTTTATCAGGCCAAAATCGATGAAGTCGAGGGTCGTAGAAGCGAGATCAGAGCCTTTGAGAATGAGAATGATATGACTGCGATCATGAACGCAGAGAATATGCAGGATCAGGAAGAGGTAATCACCGAAGATCGCAGGCAGAATGAGGAGACGATGAAAGCGACGCTTGATGCCATTCGGATGTATGAGAGTCAGTTAGAAGAAGAATATGAGAAGCTTCAGAGTCTGGCTGAGACGCAGGAAGAACTTCGACATGACTTGATTAAACGCGATGAGAAGAGACATCAGTATGATATGCTGACCTATACCAGAGATTATATGAAGAAGGCGAAGGAGCAGTTTACCTCCAAATATCGTAAGCCGCTTCTTGATGGATTCAAGAAATACTATTCCATGTTAAGTGATGACGAACTCTCTGAATTTGAAATCGATGCCAATATTCGCATGACGAAGAGAGAATATGGTGAGGCACATTCTGTTAGTCAGTATAGCAGCGGTAACAGAGATATGATTGATTTGTGCTTGAGAATGTCTCTTATTGATGCCATGTATCATGACGAGAAGCCCTTCATTATTCTGGATGATCCCTTTGTGAATCTGGATAAGGAGAAGACAGGCAGAGCTCTTAGATTCCTTAGCAGAATATCAGAAGGTTATCAGGTAATCTATTTTACCTGTCACGAGAGTAGAGCGTTGGGAGACTTAAATGATTAAGAATGTTGTATTTGACATCGGCGACGTGCTGATGACCTATCATTGGAATTATGTGCTGGAAATGGGAGGACTTTCGGAAGAAGAGAGTAATCGTGTCGGATGGCTGATATTTGCAGATCCCTTGTGGACCGATATGGACCTTGGGAAGGTGAACTTAAGTCAGGCAAGGATTCTCTACCGTGAGAAGTACCCCGAAGATGCTACGGCGATTGATTATTTTCTGGATCATCCTGAGATGATGCCGGTTCCCAGACCTGATATTTGGGAATACGCACGGAAGCTCAAGGAGAAAGGCTACAAGCTGTATGTATTATCCAATTACAGTGAGGAATTGCTTAAGATCCATACAGGAACTGCAGAATTTTGGAAGTATATGGATGGTGGCATTGTATCCTATCAGGTTGGAATCTGTAAGCCCAATCCGGAGATTTATCAGGCTCTTTTGCATAAATATGAACTGGTCCCCGAAGAGTGTATTTTCTTCGATGATCGTCCTGAGAACGTAGAAGGTGCAATTGCTCTGGGAATGCAGTCAGTGTGTATAACCGGCCGAGACGTACTTGTTAATGAACTGGAGAAGCTGCTTCATGAAGAAAATGAGTAGAGGAAGAGCATATATTAGCCTGATTCTGGCATGTCTGATGTCGTATCTTACCGTGGGCTGTGGATCCGGCAACGAAACAGAGATTATTCTGACCAAGGACTTTGCCAAGGATGAGGTATTCAGAATAGAAGAGGTATCTTGCAGCCTTCCTGAGATTATGGTATATCTGGTGAATTCCCAGAATCGCTATAATGAGATTTTCGGGCCGGAGATTTGGGATGTTCCTACCGCGGATTCTACGGTTGAAGAACAGTACAAGGAGACGATTCTTGCACGTATTGCGCAGATTAAGGTCATGAATCGTATGGCTCAGGAGAATAAAATAGAACTGGACAACGAAGAATGTTCACTTGCAGACATGGCTGCAGAGGAATATTTCGATTCGCTGAATGCGCAGGAGATTGAACTGATGGATGTGGATGTCAGTCTGATTCGCAAACTTTATCGTGAATTTGCGCTTGCGAATAAACAGTATCAGGAAATTGTATCTTCAGTTACACCTGAAATCAGTGATGATGAAGCCCGTGCGGTAAGCGTGAAGACGATTCTTGTGAAGACTTATTCCACAACCGACAATGGAGAACGTTTGGAATATACCATGCAGCAACGCCAGGAGGCCCATGATCGAATTATTGCGGCTATGCAGAAGTTATATGACGGAACAGATTTCGACGTGGTTGCTGCGGATTATAACGAGGATACGGAGAGTATTTACAGTTTTGGACGTGGCGTAATGCCTACCGTGTTCGAAGAGACTGCCTTTAGTCTTGGTAACGGAGAAATCAGTGACATTATAGAGACGGAGTTTGGCTATCATATTCTGATGTGTGTGTCTACTTTCGACCGTGATGAGACGGAGGCCAATAAGGCCGGAATTGTGCACCAGCGTCAGCAGGAATATTTTAACGAGGTATATGCGGAATA
>JAZLHG010000044.1:0-4280 GCA_045616705.1 Lachnospiraceae bacterium
CTCCCCAGAGTATATCAGATCATTGAGGAGATCAACAGAAGATTTGTTGCGCAGATTGAGGCGAAGTATCCCGGTGATTATGAGAAGGTTCGCAGCATGGCAATCATTTATGATGGCCAGGTTAAGATGGCTAACCTTGCAATCTGTGCAGGTTATTCCGTTAACGGTGTAGCAAGACTTCATACTGAGATTCTGAAGGCTAGAGAGTTGAAGGATTTCTATGAGATGATGCCTGAGAAGTTCAACAACAAGACCAACGGTATTACCCAGAGAAGATTCCTGCTTCACGGCAATCCCCTTCTGGCTGATTGGGTAACCGATCACGTTGGAAAAGAGTGGATTACTGACTTATCTAAGACCAATAAGCTTAAGATTTACGCAGATGATGAGAAGGCTCAGCACGAGTTCATGAACATCAAGTATCGTAATAAAGTACGTCTTGCAGAGTACATCCTTGAGCACAACGGTATTGAAGTAGATCCCAGATCTATTTTCGATGTACAGGTTAAGCGTCTTCACGAGTACAAGAGACAGCTTCTTAACATCATGCATGTAATGTACTTATACAATGAGCTGAAAGAGCATCCGGATATGGAGTTCTATCCCAGAACCTTTATTTTCGGTGCGAAAGCAGCGGCAGGTTACAGAAATGCCAAGTTAACCATTAAGTTAATCAATTCTGTTGCAGATGTGATCAATAACGATGCTTCTATCAACGGCAAGATTAAGGTGGTATTTATTGAGGATTACTGCGTAAGCAATGCAGAACTTATTTTCGCGGCAGCGGATGTATCTGAGCAGATCTCCACAGCCAGTAAGGAAGCTTCCGGTACCGGTAACATGAAGTTCATGTTAAATGGTGCGGTTACCATTGGTACAATGGACGGTGCTAACGTAGAAATCGTTGAGGAAGTTGGCGAGGAGAATGCATTCATCTTCGGTCTGTCTTCCGATGAAGTTATCAATTACGAGAAGAATGGTGGATATGATCCTACAGAGTACTTTAACAATGACCCGGATATCCGTAAGGTTATGATGCAGTTCATCAACGGAACCTATTCTCCTAACGATCCGGAGCTCTTTAGAGATCTGTACAACTCACTGTTAAATACACAGTGCACAGCCAAGGCAGATACTTACTTTATCCTGAAAGACTTCAAGTCCTATGCTGAAGCACAGAAGAAGGTGGAAGAGGCATATCGCGACGAGAAGAGATGGGCTCGCATGGCAATGTTAAACGTTGCTTGTGTTGGTAAGTTCTCTTCCGACCGTACCATTCAGGAATATGTTGATGAAATCTGGCACCTTGAGAGGAGCGTTTAATTTATGATCAAATTATGGGATGGAGGTGCCTACCTGCTTGGTGGCACCACTCTCTGCGCAGATCAGGCAGCTGTAGCAGCACAGTATGGTGAGGCTGCAGCCGACCGGGCCAGCGCATCTAAGAATACCATTGCATACGGCATTCTTGAGAGTCACAACACAAGTGGCAACATGGACAAGCTTCAGATTAAGTTCGATAAGCTGACCAGCCACGATATTACTTTTGTAGGTATTATTCAGACTGCACGTGCATCAGGACTGGAGAAGTTCCCTATTCCCTACGTGCTGACAAACTGCCATAACAGTTTGTGTGCTGTTGGTGGAACCATCAACGAGGATGACCACATGTTTGGTCTGACTTGTGCCAAGAAATACGGCGGAATGTATGTTCCTCCTCATCAGGCTGTTATTCATCAGTTTGCAAGAGAAATGCTTGCAGGTGGCGGTAAGATGTTTCTTGGTTCCGATTCTCATACCCGTTACGGTGCCCTTGGTACCATGGCTATGGGTGAGGGTGGCCCGGAGCTTGTTAAGCAGCTTCTGAACAGAACATATGATATTAACAGACCCGGTGTTGTTGCTGTTTATATGACAGGAAGTCCGATTCCGGGCGTTGGCCCTCAGGACGTAGCTCTGGCAATTATCGGCGCAGTGTTCTCTAAGGGCTATGTGAAGAATAAAGTAATGGAGTTCGTAGGTCCCGGCGTGGCAGGACTCAGTGCTGATTTCCGAATCGGTGTTGACGTTATGACCACAGAGACCACCTGCTTATCTTCTATCTGGCAGACAGATGAAGAGATTCGTGAGTTCTATGCAACTCATGGCAGAGAAGAAGAATACAAGGAATTAAAGCCTGCCGATGTGGCATACTATGATGGCGTCATCGAGGTAGACTTAAGTGCAATCAGACCTATGATTGCAATGCCGTTCCATCCCAGTAACACCTATACCATCGATGAAGTAAATGCCAACTTAAAGGATGTGCTTCACGATGTTGAGCAGAGAGCGCTCGTGAGTCTTGATGGAGCAGTTGATTACTCACTTCAGGATAAGATTCGTGATGGCAAGCTCTTTGTAGAGCAGGGCATTATTGCCGGTTGTGCAGGTGGCGGATTTGAGAATATCTGTGCAGCGGCTGATATCTTAGAGGACAAGTACATTGGAAGCAATGCCTTTACTCTTAGCGTATATCCTGCATCTACACCAATTTATATGGAATTGATTAAGAATGGTTGTGCAGCGAAGCTGCTGAAGACCGGTGCAATTCTGAAGACTGCGTTCTGTGGCCCTTGCTTTGGCGCAGGTGATACACCGGCTAACAATGCATTCTCCGTTAGACATTCAACCAGAAACTTCCCCAACAGAGAAGGTTCTAAGCTGCAGAATGGTCAGATTGCATCCGTTGCACTTATGGATGCCCGTTCTATCGCAGCAACAGCAGCAAATCAGGGCTTCTTAACATCTGCTTCCCAGCAGATTGAGGCTGATACACTGAAGACTTACAAGTATCATTTCGATGCATCCATCTATGAGAATCGCGTATTCGACAGCAAGGGTGTAGCAGATCCTGATACAGAGATTCAGTTTGGCCCCAATATTAAGGACTGGCCTGCAATGGAAGTACTTCCTGAGAATCTGGTTCTTAAGGTTGTATCCGAGATTCATGATCCGGTTACCACAACTGATGAGCTGATTCCTTCCGGTGAGACTTCATCCTTCCGTTCCAATCCCCTGGGCTTGGCAGAATTCACACTGTCCAGAAAGGATCCTGCATATGTAGGTCTTGCTAAGGAAGTACGCGGCATGGAGGAGATTCGTGTAAACGGCGGACATCCCTGTGAGCACTATCCGGAGCTGAAGAAAGTAATGCCTGTTATTAAGGCACAGTTTGCAGATGTGAATCATAATACAATAGGATTTGGTTCTACTATTTTCGCAGTAAAGCCCGGTGACGGTTCAGCCAGAGAACAGGCTGCTTCCTGTCAGAAGGTGCTTGGCGGCTGGGCAAACATTGCCAATGAATATGCGACTAAGAGATATCGTTCCAACCTGATTAACTGGGGTATGTTGCCCTTCTTAATCGAGGAAGGCGAGCTTCCGTTCAAGAATCTTCAGTATCTGTTTGTACCCAAGGTACGCCAGGCTGTAGAAGAGAAATGGGAGGTAATTAAGGCTTATGCTGTTGAGGAGAACGGTCTTAAGGAATTCGAATTAAGACTGGGTGAACTGACAGATGCAGAAAGAGAAATCATTCTGAAGGGTTGCCTGATTAATTATTACAGAGGTTAATCCGCAACGGAACAGAAATTAAATCATTAGGGTTAAGTTAATAAGTGAATAATCCGATAATCTATCTACAGGGACTGATTTGGCCGATTAGACCTGAATGAGACGACCACGGAGGGCGCGCTTACAGAAGGGATTCTGTGAATGTGACCTCCGTTTTTATTTGCTCATGGAGGAGGGGATAAATAGCGGTCGAAGGGAGAGTAGGTGGTTATAACCAACAGCAATGTAGGAATGGAATCCGCCCGTACTTATACCAGTGTTCGCACGGATGTGAAGAGCTTCAGTACTGTCATGTATCAGCGTGTCAGTGCTGATAAGAAAACAGAGTCCGACCCCTTTGCGGAGTTCAGGACCCAATGTATCAATTACCTGTTGAAGGTGCTGTTTGGAATGGATGATGAACAGATTAACAAATTCCATTTGGCAGCAAGCGGTGAGACATCCATGATGGTGAAACTGACCTATCACGAGGAGTATCATTTCTCTGAAACCGAGGAGACAAACTTCTCAACTAAGGGTACGGTCAGAACCGCAGACGGTCGAGAAATCGATTTCAATTTGTCCGTAGGCATGAGTCGCAGCTTCGAAGAAGCCTATTCCAGAGATTTGGAAGAGGTTCGCTGTGTAGATCCCCTGGTGATTAACCTGGATGGGAATGTGGCTGATGT
>JAZLHG010000045.1:0-9293 GCA_045616705.1 Lachnospiraceae bacterium
CATCAGGTTCCAAACTGTTTGTTGCCATCTGTATGATTATGGCCATGAACTTGGGAGGATACCTGCATGCTACCAGTCGTGTTGCTTCTGCATTTATAGGAGCAATGGTGTCTATGGGATTTGTTCTGATGATTTCCGGTAGGTTAAAGAACAAAGAAATCCTGATTATATGTGGCGTTATGATTGGATATATTTGTTCTGCCATTACGGATTTTTTGGTTACGTTTGCGGACGATGCCAATATTGTGAACCTTCATAACTGGTCTCTTGGAAGTTTCTCCGGAACCGGATGGAGTTATGTAGCAATTATGGCACCGGCAATTCTGATTGGAGTCATATTAGCATTTCTTTTATCCAAACCCATGAGTGCTTATCAACTGGGAGAAGTTTACGCGCAGAATCTTGGCGTAAATATCAGACGATTCAGGGTGTGCCTCATTCTCTTATCCTGCTTCCTTGCAGCCATTGTAACTGCTTATGCAGGACCAATTTCCTTCGTGGGAGTAGCGGTTCCCCATTTGATTAAGCTGTATTTTAAGAGTCAGAAGCCGATTATTATGATTCCGGGATGCTTCCTTGGCGGAGCTGTATTTTGTCTACTATGCGATTTGATTGCAAGAACTGCATTTGCACCTACGGAGCTTAGTATCAGTTCCGTAACCGCTGTGTTTGGTGCCCCTGTTGTGTTGTTTATGATGCTAAGAAGGAGGGGATTAAGACATGCGTAATTTGATTACCATCTCTGCAAGAGACCTCTCTGTTGGGTACAATCACAATACATTAATTCCGGATATTACCTTTGATGTACATGCAGGGGAGATTATGGTTCTGATCGGACCAAACGGAGCCGGCAAGTCTACAATTCTGAAAACACTTACCGCTCGTCTTCAGGCGATAGATGGAATAGTCTGTGTGGAGAATGAGAATTTATCGGCAATTGATTTGCGAAACCTTGCCAAGAAGCAGTCCGTTCTTATGACGGATCGTCCGGAGGTAGATTTGCTATCGGTTGAGGAAATGGTTGCTATGGGAAGATATCCCTATACAGGTTTCTTAGGGACTCTGAAGGAAGAGGATCACAGCCTGGTATGCAAAGCTATGGAGCTTGTTGGAATTACTGAAATCAAGGATTGTGATTTTAACCGAATCAGTGATGGGCAGAAGCAGCTTACCCTCCTAGCCAAGGCAATTTGTCAGCAGCCGCGAATTCTAATTATGGATGAACCTGCATCTTTTCTAGATATTAGTCATAAATTGCAGTTTATTTCGATTATAAGACGTCTTGCCAGAGAAGAAGGAATTACCGTAATCATGTCTCTGCATGAGCTGGATCTTGCATCCAGGGTGGCAGATTCAGTGCTGTGTATTGGTGACGGCATGATTGATCGGTACGGAGCGGCAGACGATATTTTTGCGGAAAACGGATATATTGAACAGTTATATAAACTGAAGGGAAGTTTTATCGCGTCTTTTGGCTGTATTGAACCGGAACGCAATGAAGGTAAACCGGATTTGTTTGTGATTGGTGGAGGCAAATCGGCTATTTCTGTATACCGAAGCCTGCATCGAAAAGGTCAGGCCTTTTATGCGGGAATACTGTCAGAGAGTGATATTGCCTACCCGGTAAGTATGGCACTTGCTGCGGAAATCGTCAGCATAGGCCCATACAAGCAGATTACGCAGGACAGCATATTAAGAGCGCAGGAACTCATAGACCGCGTAACGAACGTGATATTGGTTCCGGATTGTGTAGGGGATGCGAATTCGGAACTTCATGTGCTAATAGACTATGCCCATGCATCCGGCAAACTGGAGGTGGTGTAATGGCCAAAGTAATTATGGTACAAGGCTCCATGTCCGGTGTGGGCAAGAGTCTTATTGTGGCAGGATTATGCCGGGTGTTCCGTAGAATGGGATATCGGGTAGCACCTTTTAAATCTCAGAATATGGCCCTGAATTCCTATATCACTTCACAGGGACTTGAAATGGGACGAGCACAGGTTATGCAGGCGGAAGCTGCCGGAATAGAGCCGGATGTATGTATGAATCCTATACTCCTTAAGCCTACGAATCATGTGGGTTCTCAGGTAATTGTGAATGGTGAAGTCTTAGGCAATATGAATGCAAGAGATTATTTTGCCTATAAGAAGAAACTGATTCCTGATATCCTTACTGCATTTCATAAGTTAGAGGAAATGGCGGATATCATTGTGATAGAGGGCGCAGGAAGTCCTGCGGAGATTAACCTGAAAGAGAATGATATTGTGAATATGGGTCTTGCTGAGCTTGTTGATGCCCCGGTCATTCTGGTGGGAGATATTGATCGCGGTGGCGTGTTTGCGCAGCTTCTCGGCACATTAAATCTTCTGACCCCTGCGGAAAATAGCAGGGTGAAAGGTCTTATTATCAATAAGTTTCGTGGAGATGCATCCATTCTTAGCCCGGGGATTTCAAGTCTTGAAGAGAAAGGTGGAATTCCGGTGGTAGGTGTTCTTCCTTACATGCAGCTTCAATTGGAAGATGAAGACAGTTTGTCAGAACGATTTGAAGCAAGTGGCAAGGGAGAACTGGATATTGCTGTTATTAAACTGCCTAGAATTTCAAATTTCTCTGATTTTAATGTGTTCGAACAGTTTAAATCTGTATCACTACGATACATTCAACATCCGTCAGAACTGGGGAATCCGGATTTGATTATTCTTCCCGGTAGTAAGAATACCATGGGAGATTTAAAGTGGTTATATCGAACAGGTTTTGCGGAACAGATTGTGAAACGTTCCTCTGAGATTCCAATCTGGGGTATTTGCGGTGGCTACCAGATGCTTGGCCAATCTATCGAAGATCCTTATGGCGTAGAGGAAGGCGGTATGATAAAGGGACTTCATCTGCTTCCGGTATGTACGATTCTTGATAGTAGGAAAACACGTAAACAGGTCTATGGAAATCTCTCAGGTATACAGGGAATCTTTCATAATTTGTCGGGAGTGCCTTATGAAGGCTATGAGATTCATATGGGACAGACCGATGGAACGGTAGATTGTACAGCACCTGTTTGCAACGTTGGGAATGTGTATGGTACCTATGTGCATGGCATTTTTGATAAGGCAGAAGTATGTACAGAGATTCTGAATGCATTGGCATCCCTATCGGGCAATCATATAGAAGAATATAAGGCACTTGATTATAAAGCCATTAAAGAACGGGAGTTTGAACGACTTGCCGATATGATCGAAGACAATCTGGATATGGATTGTATTCTGAAAATGATGGAGGAACAGGAGATTGCTATTGAGCCCGTAACCATACAATCGATTCTGCAGAATCCGGATCTTAAGCTGCCTGATCCTAAGGTGATTGGTCTGGTGAAGTCTAACTGGGATCATATTGCCAAACCCCTTGACAGTATGGGTGTATTTGAATCATTAAGTGCCAGAATTGGTGGGATTCTTAGAGACCCATCCCTTCAACTGAATCGTAAATCGGTCATTGTAATGTGTGCGGATAATGGTGTAGTAGATGAGGGAATCAGTCAGTCCGGAAGAGAAGTTACTCTGGCTGTAACGAAGTCTATTTGTAATGGTACTTCTTCAGTAGCAAGACTAGCTTCACATGTGGGAATGAATGTATATGCTGTTGATATGGGTATTGATACGGACGAAGAAATTTCCGGTGTAATCAATCGAAAGATTCGAAAAGGAACAAGGAATTTTGTGCTTAAGCCGGCCATGACAAGAGAAGAAGTTCTGTCAGCCATTAATGTAGGAATAGAAATCATCCGCCAGCGGAAAATCATGGGTGATCAGCTAATTGCCGTAGGCGAAATGGGAATTGGCAATACTACCACAGCATCTGCGGTTTGTGCAGCCCTGTTAAAGGTGGATCCGGCTCTTATTACCGGAAGAGGTGCAGGCCTTGATGATAATAAACTGCTTAAGAAGAAACAGGTAATCAGTGATGCGCTTTCCAAGTATAATTTAGCGAAGCAGGATGCCTTGACGATTCTGCAGACAGTAGGTGGACTTGATATCGCAGGTATGGTGGGGCTTATGATAGGTGGTGCATATTATGGAATTCCCATTGTACTTGACGGTGTGATTTCTCAGGCGGCAGCACTAACTGCAGTCAGAATGGTTCCGGCGGTGGAACACTATCTGATTCCTTCCCATGAAGGCAAGGAACCGGCATCGAAATGGTTACTGGAAGCGCTTCATATGGAAGGGGTAATTCGAGGTGAGCTGGCTCTTGGAGAGGGAACCGGTGCGGTAATGATGTGCGAGCTGTTAAGCACAGCATTGTCTCTGTACTGTGGGAATACATCTTTTGAACAGATGGGTATAGATGCATATAAGAGATTTGTATAGATGTTGACATTAATCGTAGGTGGAAGTGCCGGTAATAAATCTGAACTGGCGGAACAATATATTACGGAATATTCGAAGAAGCATCATAAGCCGTTAATTTATCTGGCAACCATGAAGGTATATGGAGAAGAAGGCAGAAAGCGTGTTGTGCGTCATCGACTGCTGAGACAAGGCAAAGGGTTTTATACCATAGAACAGGAGAAGAATCTTAATGAATTGATTCTTAGCTCGGAGAATGTCGTTCTTCTTGAAGACATACCTAATTTGCTGGCAAATTATATGTTTGATGAGAATAAGCAGAATATTGTTTCAATGGAGCAAATTCGGGATGAAATAGTGGAACTGGGACGTAAGGTATCTTCCCTTTATGTGGTAAGTGGTGATGTGTTCCGAGATGGAACATATGATGGCGTTACAGAAGACTATAGGAGGAATCTTGGGAAATTAAACCGATTATTGGCTCAAGAAGCGGATCAGGTAATTGAAGTGGTGGCAGGTTGTCCATTAATTTGGAAAAGCGTATAACGGAAGGTTTATATGAAACATTTATTCAAGAGTTTATGTATTGCAATTTCCATATATTCTAAGATTCCGGTTCCAATCTTTGACTGGAAGGAAGAGGATATGAAGTATCATTTGATTTTCTTCCCTTTTGTTGGCATTGTGATTGGAGCATTGTTACTGGGCTGGCAGTATTTGCGTAATATGTTGTCTATTGGGAATACGGCTTTTATTCTGATTACAGCGGTTATTCCGATTCTGATAACCGGTGGATTTCATGTTGATGGGTTTATGGATACCTGTGATGCATTATCCAGTTACGGAACTATCGAAAAGAAACGTGAGATTCTGAAGGATCCACATATCGGAGCTTTTTCCGTGATTATGCTGGTTACACTGATGTTGATTTATCTGGCCGGATTGTCGGAACTGAAAGCGACTTATTTCCCTATATTCTGTTTGTGCTTTGTATTATCAAGAGCACTAAGTGGTATTTCTGTTATGATTTTTCCTAAGTCAGGAGACAGTGGGATGGTCCACACCTTTGCCAAGAAGGGTGATTCTGTGCGGAAATCGGTTGTGGGAATCCTGATGGCTGAAGCGCTGATTTGTATTGCGGCGGTCATTTACCTAAACCTGATGGCGGGTCTTATGGCAGTGGGGATGATACTGCTTATATATTTCGTATATTATCGGATTTCTGTGAAACAGTTTGGTGGAATCAGTGGGGACCTGGCCGGATTTTTTGTGACGGTATCCGAGACCGGTGCAGCGGTGATCCTTGCGATATTATCGATTCTTAGTTGAGGTTGATTTATGATTTTTATAATTGGTGGCAGTTATCAGGGCAAACTGGAATATGCACTTCTTCAATATCAGATATCTGATGAGAACGTTTATGATCATTATTTTCCCGAAGGGGATAGTGATGAGCCGATTATTATTAATCATTTTAATCAGATAATCAGTGATTATATGGAGAAGGAGCAGGACATCATACCTGATATACAGAGTCTGATTCATCGTTATCCGAATACAATTATAATCTCGGATGAAGTGGGAAGCGGTATTGTTCCGGCGACTGTTTCAGAAATCAGATATCGTGAACAGGTGGGAAGAGTACAGGTTGAATTGGCTTCAATGGCAACGGAGGTTTATCAAATATTATGCGGTTTGTGCCGGAAACTGAAATAACATTATATTTGATCAGGCATGGTGCCACTGCACTAAACGGTGAGAAACGATATGTGGGAAGAACGGATGAACCACTGACACCGGAAGCAGAACGAGACACTGAACGACTGGGGATGTCCGTATATGACTGCGATCTTGTGGTGGCAAGCCCTTTGATTCGAACAATGCATACGGCAGAACTGCTTTATCCAAGGGCGCAGGTTAGACCCGTTCCGCAGTTTATAGAGACGGACTTTGGATTGTTCGAAGGGAAGAATTATCAGGAACTTGCAGATGAGCCGGCTTATCAGGCATTTATAGACAGTAATGGAGAAACAGCCTTTCCGGAGGGAGAGAGCAGAGCAGATGCCTGTGCAAGAACCGTGGAAGGACTATATGCCCTTCTTGAAGAAATGAAGCAGAAGCAACTGAAGCGTGCAGCGCTTGTGGTACATGGTGGGTCTATTATGGCTATGATGTCTGAAATGACAGGAGAAGACTATTACAGCTTTCATGTACCGAATCTTCAGGGATATGAAGTGACAATAAAAGGGAAGGATCAGAAGCATGTATTGGTATCATATCGTGGCATTTACGGCAGGATTCATACTGGATCTCATTGTTGGTGACCCTCATTCCTTTCCCCACCCGATTCGGCTGATTGGTGGTCTGATTGGGACACTTGAGCATAAACTTAATCTTAAGGGTGATCAGTCTCAGTCCAAACGGACTATTAGAAGGGGGCTGTTTATGGTGGTGCTGGTTCTGTTTACGACCCTCATTGTCGCGAGTGCGATTCTGGCCAGCGCATATATGATTCACCCTATAGTGGGAATCGTGGTGGAGAGTATCATGACCTATCAGATTCTTGCAACAAAATGCTTAAGAGATGAGAGCATGAAGGTCTATGATGAACTTCTGTCCGGTGATCTAAGTCGTGCAAGAACAGCTGTGTCGATGATTGTAGGACGAGATACGGAAGCCCTTGATGAAATCGGGGTTGCTAAGGCGGCTATAGAGACGGTTGCGGAGAATACCTCTGACGGCGTGATTGCGCCTATGATTTATACAGCATTACTGGGACCTGTAATTGGCTTTGCGTACAAAGCAATCAATACCATGGATTCCATGGTGGGATACAAGAATGAACGGTTTCTGTATTTCGGAAGATGCGCAGCAAAACTTGACGACTGGGTTAACTACCTGCCTTCCAGAATCAGTGCAATTCTTATGATTACAGCCTGTTTGTTCGGAAAAAGATTTCATGGGAAGGATGCATACAGAATTTGGAGAAGAGATCGGTATAATCATGCATCCAAGAACTCTGCACAAACCGAAAGTGTGTGTGCAGGTGCATTGCAGATTAAATTGGCAGGAGATGCCAGCTATTTCGGTGAAGTGCATCATAAGCCAACAATCGGAGATGATATAAGGCCCGTAACGGCAGAGGATATTCGCTATGCCAATAGACTCATGTATCTCACTGCATTTCTGGGAGCCGGATTCTGTATTCTGTTTATGTGCTTATTCTATTTGATTTTGAGGTAAAATAATGGCCCATGGGGGAGATATTTACAAACAGCATATTGATTTGGACTTCTCGGTAAGTATCAATCCGTTAGGACCAAACCTACTCGTTGAACAGGCACTTACGAAAAGTATTCACCTGGTAAATTGTTATCCCGATTATGAGAATGAGCAGTTAAGGTCCATGCTTACCAATCGTTACGGATGCACAAATGTGATACTGGGTAACGGTGCAAGTGAATTGATTCTGGCAGTATTTCATGGGCTGATGCCGAAAAAGGTGTTGGTTCCGGTACCGTCCTTCACAGGCTATGAATACGGAGCAAATGCAGCAGAGGCGATGTTTGTTCCGGTATGCCTAAATGAGGATTATCAAATCACAGAAGAACTGCTACGCCAAATACCGGAATGTGACCTTCTTATTTTGACGAATCCTAACAATCCTACGGGGCGTCTGCTACCACCCGAAGTTCTTCGTGCAATTCTCGTTGAATGCGAGAGGTGTGGTACGGCTTTGCTGGTGGATGAGTGCTTTATAGAGCTCAGTGACCATCCGGAATATTCCGTAATGTCACTGATAGATCAATACGAATGTCTCATGGTGTTAAATGCATTTACCAAGAGCTATTGTATTCCGGGAATACGTTTTGGCTTTATGACAGCGGGGGAGAAGCTGTTTCAGAGAATCCGTAAACATCTTGCGGAGTGGAATATATCCGTTCCTGCAGCATGTGCTGCAGGTGCAGCGGTTCGTGAGTTGCAATACCTTGAATCGGCAAGAAATATAATCTATGAAGAGCGGGAATATCTTACGGAAGAGCTGCAAGAACTGGGGATGAAGGTGATTCCTTCTGAATGTAATTTTATTCTGTTTAAGACAGAGCCAAGCAAAGATTTATATACCCACTGCCTTATGCATAACATACTGATTAGAGACTGTAGTGATTTTCGTGGACTGGGTAAAGGATATTACCGGGTCTGTGTACGGAATCACGAAGAGAATCAGAGACTGATTCACGTTCTGAAGGAGTTTAGATGACTGAAATTGAATTTGTACAACCTGCAGAAATCGAGAAACGTAGCTTTGCCATCATTCAGGAAGAACTGGATGCAAGGGGAATTGTACTATCTCCGGATCAAGACCTTGTGATTCGCAGAGTGATTCATACTACCGCAGATTTTGAATATGCGGATACCATGGCTTTTTCGCCGAAAGCGGTAGAGATTGCATTAACACTACTTCGTAACGGTGCTGATATTGTTACGGATACCAATATGGGGCTTTCGGGTATTAATAAGAAGGTTCTTGCGGGTTTGGGTGGAGAAGTGCACTGTTATATGGCTGATCCTTCTGTAATAGAGGAGGCAAGAAAGCGGGGCGTAACCAGGGCCAGCATCAGTATGGAGCGGGCTGCGAGGTTAAATAAACCGGTTATTTTTGCCATTGGTAATGCACCGACTGCATTAATAAGCCTCCATGAGATGATGACAGAAGGATCTTTTAAACCGGCCTTTGTAATCGGTGTTCCCGTAGGGTTTGTAAACGTGGTTGCTGCCAAAGAATTGTTTCTGAACAGTGATGTGCCCTACATTATTAATGTGGGAAGAAAAGGTGGAAGTAACGTGGCAGCTGCTATTTGTAACGCATTATTGTATCAACTTAAGGAACGATAAATGAGAAGTGGATTTACAACAGGATCTGCGGCGACTGCAGCATCAGCAGCGGCAGCT
>JAZLHG010000046.1:0-3838 GCA_045616705.1 Lachnospiraceae bacterium
CCTTGGAATGTAGCAAAATGCCAAATCCGGTGCCAAGCACAACATAACCTGCCATGACGGGCATGGTGGTCACAAGCGCCCTCTTAAATGTTTTCATAATATTCTCCTACTCTATCTGCTGATGCTTAACAAGTTCTGCAAAGAAATCCTTCTTCTCAATCAGTGTCTCGTACGTTCCATCTTCAACAATACGACCACCATCCAGAACAATGATTCTATCACAATCCTTGATGGTAGACAATCTATGCGCAATGACAACACGGGTACATTTCAACTTACCCAGTGCATCGGAAATCCTCTTCTGAGAGACATTATCAAGTGCTGAGGTTGCCTCATCTAAGACGATCTTTCTTCTTAAGGATTTCAAATCCAGTGTCTTGATATCGTTCTTATCATAGTAAACGCTACCCTTCGTAGGCGTATCAAATCCCAGGAGCAATCTTAACAGTGTTGATTTACCACATCCGGTCTGATCCACAATAAAATGGTCAGAATTCCAGTGAACAATACAAGGAAAGTTTCCCTTTGTGTCAAGTGTCTCCGGCTCCATTTCGGTAGGCATAGATAGCGCCGAACATACCCCAAATAACAACCCCTATCAGGAAAATAATAATTGCACTGAATGCGATTCAAATTCCTGCACTGGACACCTTAATATACTGTTTCACTCTGCAACCAGTCGCACTGATTTGTCATCTGACACTATCTATTCATTATATCAAAAAATAGGGATGAAAAGAACTCATCATCACAATAATTATATGAAGAATTGTTTGAAGAATTGAGCCTTCTATAGTATGATGGACTATAGATATAAAACAATAGAACTACAAGGAGATTTCTCATGATTGATACAGAGCACATTGCGTTAGAAGACTGCCCCATTTGCGGTGGCACAGGTCTGTTAGAAGAAACAGATGGATGTGGATATTCCGTTTCCTGTCTTGATTGCGGAAGCAGAACCGTCACTTGTCCCACCGGCAGCGACACGGAGCAGAAAGCAGCCGAGACTGCTGCATTTCTATGGAATACAGGTAAGGTAATCGTAGAGAGCCGTGGAGAATAACTCCACGGCCCTTTTTATCCTGATTATTTATAGAATTTGACTTCTTCGGTCACTTCATTAATATCTACTTTTCTGTTAATCATCATACCCAGGTCCGTAACCGGAACAGTGACCATATAGTGAGGAATTCCGATTTCTGCCGATTGTTCCTGATTATGGTATCGAATCTTCATATCCCGTCCATTCATGGTAACCGTATACTGTTCTACCAAGTCATCCGGAGTTTCTTTTACTTTGAGTTCATACGAGACACCATCAATCTCCCAACTGGCCTGAAGTCCGTTATGCTTCGTTTCTATACTTCCACCCACAAGTGTAACATAGGCTTCCAAAGGGTGTGGGTCACACTCTACCGGCACGGTATATGCATCGAGCATTACAACATATTCCCCAAATTCCTTATCATAGAAAGCATTCACCGCACGGTCTGTACGATTATAGTGCCCTTCCTGTGCTGATCCATTCACCATATCCGGTGTTAGTTCTATATCATCTACATAAATGGTCTTCAAATAGGATTTATGAATCTCCTCAAGAAGAGACTCGGGTACACCCTCTACAGAATCAAGCTGACCATCTGTAATCTTCTGGCCCAGATCAGTTGTTACTTTCTGATAGAATTCTTCATAATTTCTGCATCCGTCCATGGCCAGATAGCTAATCACATGTGTATTCGCCAGCACCTCAGGATCATCCCCCGGAAAAACATAATAGATGCGCACCCAAATAGGAGCATTTTTCTCCATCCACGCTCTGTCGTTATATTTACTCTCCGGTGTGAAAATAGAAGAAATATCATATAGATCATGACACAGTTCTTCCAGTTGATCGTATTCCGTAAAGAGTAGACCATTATCATTGGCCGAGTGGAAATATGCTGATTCCTGAACCTTCTCTCTCATGGAATCCCGGTAAAGTTCCTGGACAGACTTAATATAATCCACTCGAACGATAGGATCATAAAGCGGCAAATATCCTCCATCAATATCAATCTGGCGAAGGCCACTGACTGCCGTAAAATGAAGATCTCGCTCTGTAGACTCGACATGGTAAGTCCACTCCTTAGGTGGTCCGGGTTCCTTATCAATGCTGACCATTTTCACCGTTTCGGTGGGACATTGCTTATAGATTGCTTCTACTACCTGCTTCTTATCCGGGATCTTGCCGTTAATACCGCTGCAGGCCATAAGTCCTAAGCACAGGCAGAAAGAAAAGGCAAATACCGATATTCTGCATAAAGCACTCTTATTCTGTTTGCTACTTACACTGCTCATATCACCCATGTTACTCATTTTCATTAAGCTTTAGGTACCCAAATCTCACCTGTATTGCCGGGAATCGAAATCGAAAAACCACCTCCGCATGCAACCACTTCCTGTCCGGACAGGATTCCTACATAGGTTCCGTCCGAAATTCCACCGGCATACATACTCGCTTCATTGTCATCGTTATTCACCATTACCACAATATCCGTTCCATTATAGGATCTTGCAAAGCTGTACTGGCGATTGGTAAGCATCATCTCACGGTATTCGCCATAGGATAATGCAGGTGTCTGCTGTCGCAAATGACCCAACTTACCAATCAGACGCGTAATCTCATTCGTAGAAGTATTGACCAGATCTTCCAAATGTAATTCCGGGCGAAGCGGATCGTCACATCCGTTCTCCTTCCGTCCTTCAATTGCAAACTCTGAACCATAATAT
The DNA here is from genome assembly GCA_045616705.1 of Lachnospiraceae bacterium. Lineage (GTDB taxonomy): Bacteria > Bacillota > Clostridia > Lachnospirales > Lachnospiraceae > UBA2868. Next base: position 2,773 of record JAZLHG010000046.1, read on the forward strand.
ACCGAAGGTACACCAGGAAGCGTATATACCAGAATATAAGTCGGAATCAAATGTGCTCGGTTATTTAATTGATTCACAATACGATCCACATCATGATTATCCGCAAAATTATATAGTCTTAAGCCGCTGACTCTGTTACCACCCATGCCATATAATCGCTTCACCGTATGAGCAATTTCAAAATAATTATGATCGTTATGACCGGAATACAGCGCCTTATGAAGATTATAGTTGGTGACACAGTGCAGTGTCTCATCGTTGACCCATCTGGTATATTCTCCGTGAATCACCTCTCCCATAAGCCAGAAATCCGGCTTCACGGTACCCGCGAGCCATCTTAATGTCTTCATAAAGTTGAAATCCAGCACATCTGCGGCATCCAGTCTGATTCCATCAATATCAAACTCCGCAACCCAGAATCTAATCACATCACAGATATAATTCTTCACCTCATCGTTCCACTGATTCAGTTTCACCAAGAGATTATATCCGCCCCAGTTATCATAGGAGAACCCGTCATTATACTCGTTATTCCCCCAGAAATTCACGTTGCAGAACCAGTCACGATATCTGGAGTTCTCTCGATTCTGCTGTAAGTCTTTAAATGCAAAGAAATCACGTCCAACATGATTAAAGACACCATCCAGAACAACCTTAATGCCTGCTTCATGACAGCACTGCACAAAGTATTTGAGATCCTCATTGGTTCCAAGACGGCTGTCAAGCTTCCGATAATCCGTTGTCTCATAGCCATGTCCCACAGATTCAAATAAAGGCCCAATATAAATTCCGTTAAAGCCTAGATCCTTAATATGCTGAATCCAGGGAATTACCTGCTGTAATCTATTTACAGGCTCCCGGTATTCATTCTGTTTCGGTGCCCCTGTAAGTCCCAATGGATAAATATGATAGAATATCCCTTCGTCATACCATGCCATTTTGTAATCTCCTTATTCCATTAAATTAAAAAATATTCTGCCTCCACCGGCAGTTAATTCCCATACGCACTTGCGTTTTATATCGAGATGGCGGATTATTCCGCTTCTCGCCGTACCAAGTGCGTGCT
>JAZLHG010000047.1:0-18681 GCA_045616705.1 Lachnospiraceae bacterium
GTATATTAGCAGTGACACAAATGTCTGGCTTGATTTTGTAACAATCAATAGACTAGAGATTCCATTTAAACTGCCATATACCTATATCATGAATGATGACGCGATAGAGGATGAATTGCTTTCGCCAAAAGAACTGCGGGAAAAACTTGTTGGATTAGGTCTTCAAGCAGTTGAGCTGACAGAGGAAGAATTCTATTTAGCAGAAGAGTATAATCAAAAGTATGCAAGACCTTCTCTTTATGATTGTGTTGCTTTAGCCATTGCAAAGATTAGAGGCATTACATTAATGACAGGTGATGGACCATTAAGAAAAGCTGCTGAACAAGAACAAGTGCAGGTAATGGGAACAATAGGTGTCCTTGATCAGTTGTACAATGGAAATTATATTGATAAAGAAGAATATATATATATTGCATAAAAGCTTTATTGGATAATAATGGCAATAAGGTTCGCTTACCAAACAACGAGTTGTTAAAACGTGTTGATAGTGTGGATAACCACTAGATATTGTTGATAAGTAACGCGAAGACGATTATTTGCACAATATATAGTTGACATGCAAAAAAGTAGCTGTATATAATACATGGTGAATAAGAGGTGACTCTTTTCATAAAAAAGAGTGTTTGGCGGCAACCAAACACTCTTGAATAGCCAACGAAGGGTTTAAACCATCCGCTAACTAAATTGTAGATAACCATAGTATAGCAAAATCCTTCCTGGCAAACAAGACACATCTGTTCGACTTGATAAAAACAGAGAGTATACCAGGAAAGGAGGAAAGGCATGAGCAAAAATCAATTTGTTGTAAAACACGGAAATGATTGGGCTGTAAAAGGAGCCAATAACAGTAGAGCGACCAGAGTTGTGTCTACACAAAAACAGGCGATCGAAATAGCTAGAGGGATTGCACAGAATCAACATTCGGAAATGAGAGTTCAGGGAATAGATGGAAGATTCCGTACTTGTAATAGCTATGGTAATGATCCTTGTCCACCTAAGGACAGAAATAGATAAAGATGTGGGCTCTGATTGTGTAATAGTCAGAGCCATTTCTGTTATTAGTATAGCTATTCTAAAGAATAAGACAAGTGAGTAACAAAGGGGACAATTTTTGAAGTGTCAAATGATGAAAAAACTAAGAAGCAGCATTATGTTCCAAGATGTTATTTGAATAGATGGACAAATGAAAAACATCAGATAAACGTATTTAATAAGTTTAACAAAAAAGAATGGGTAAGCAACGTCTATAATGTTGCTAGTGAAAGATTCTTTTATGATATTAATCATTCTGAATTAAGCGAAAGTGCATTGAATTTGTTGTATCAGAATGGAGTTAATCCAAAAGATGATGAGCAGTTTATTGAACATTTCTTTTCTGAACAAGTTGAAGATGAATATGCAGAATTATTAAAACAGATTGTTGATAGAGAAATTACTCCGTGGTATGAGAAGAACTGCTTTTTTATTAGTGAAAAGAATAAAATATTAATGTCCATATGCTTGGTATATCAATACATTAGAACAAAAAGTGTAAGGAATTCTATTTCTGACAGTTCAAAATGTATAGAGCAATGGATGAGAGATATTAATTGTTCAGAAGAACTTATTAATAAGTACACAATTAGAACTAACGAAGAAGAGATCATACAAGGGAATATGTTTTTTGATATCAATCATGTAACTGAATTAGCAAAATCATTCTATTCATTAAAATGGCTATTGGGAATTAATAGGACTGAGACGATGCTATTTACGTCTGATCATCCCATTGGTACATATCCACATATTAATGAATCATTTGTATCGATGTCTGGAATCGGAAGTAGAGGCGTAGAAGTGTATTTTCCATTATCGCCGAACTATATTCTAATGATGTTGGATGCGGATTACAATATGGGATTCAAGGGACATGATAGAAGATATGTATCAATAACGGATAAAATGGATATAAAAAGATACAACAGATTATGTGCATATAATAGTGGACAGTATGTGTTTTCGAAGGAACCAGGGTTTGTGGAGATTAGAAAAATGATAGAAGATAATCCCGAAATTTTTTCGGTTCCTAAGACAATACTTAGTTATGGCGGAAAAACTTATGTTCCAACCGGAAGGGACAAAAAATAATTAATGATATTAAATTATCAGAGTACAAGAAACATAAGATAGTATATGAAAGAAAGATTACTTTGTAAGTTCGATGTGATTCAATTATGAAAAAATATGGTGAAATAAATAGTTATTCTCTGCTTTTCTCGTTCAAATATACTACGTTTGTCATTGGTAGGATTAGAAGGAAGTAACTCGAGTAGTATACATTTTAAATTGACTACGATTTTACTACTATTCGATGCGTGAACATGCCATAATAGGAATAGATTTGCTCAATAATGTAATAGTTGCAGATGTCAGGATAACATTTTAACATTACTCATACCACGAAGAAACGCCGAAAACACGGCAAATCTCGGTATATTAAGGCAATCGAAGGAGGAAAATTATGAGTATTCGCGTGCTCTTCATTTGCCACGACAATATATAAATACCTAACAACACGGAATTGTAATTCATCAAATAAAAAAAGATATTATCAGAAGACATCTACTAACACATATGAACAAAATAGACATTTTAACCCAAATCGCTGAACAACTCCTTGCGAAGGACCTCCCTTCAGCGAAGGGCACAATTCAAGACAAGTACCCGTTCAAGCGACTTGATACTACGAAAAGAGCATATACAGATCGGCAGAAGATGCGCCAGTTTATGCGTGATGGTTTTATTGATCGTTATAGCGGTGATAAATTGGTGAACCCGGGATTTCTTAAGATATTGTCCTACTATATGCCGGAAGAATTTCCGTATCATCCCCATTGGAAAATGGAAGAATGCCATAATGCATATTGGGAATTAGTTCCGACTGTGGATCATATAGTTCCCGTTGCATTAGGTGGTGCGGACTCTGAAGAAAACTGGGCAACAACGTCTATGATTCACAACTCTATCAAGAGCAATTGGACGTTAGAGCAAATAGGTTGGACTTTGCATGATGCCGGAGATTGTTCTGAATGGGACGGGCTGACATCATTGTTTATCGAATTGGTTGAAGCAGATGAGGAGTTATTGAAGGATTCCTACATCAAGAAGTGGTACAAATTAAGTAAATAAATACAGTATGCATTACAGGCCAGGCGATTGCCTGGCCTTATCCATTAGCGCAAGGACACTATCCTAAACCACAAGTATAATGACATGCTCCCGCACAAAAAATAAAATTAAAGTGATATAAAATCCCAATTATAAGGAGACGGTGGTTATATGAGTGACTATAGAGACTATCTTGATAAACAGTTAGAGGATGCTGATTTTAGAGACGAATGGGAAAAGTCTAAAATGGAATATGCTTCAGCACGGAAACGAGTAGAGAGTGAAAATGAGAAGTTTTCTTCAAGTTTTGTCGATGAATCCGTTATCCATCAAGACAGAAGGGAACCTCATTTACGAACAGATTATTAGAATTAACTAACCCCTCCCACCTATCCGTGTTATAATTATAAATGGTGAGTAACGAACGTTAGAACCCTGAATGGAGGAAGGAATTAGTATAGTATGGAATATAATAAGTATATGAAGATGGCAATAGAGGAAGCCTATGATGGCATTAAGCATAAGCATGGCGGACCTTTTGGTTGTGTGATTGTAAGGGACGGTAAGGTGATTGGTTCCGGTCATAACAGAGTATTGCTGAATCATGATGCAACCTGTCATGGTGAGATGGAAGCTATTCGCGATGCATCTAAGAAGACCGGAAGTCATAATTTATCCGGTGCAACACTGTATACGACAGCAGCTCCCTGCCCTATGTGCAAGGGTGCGATTCTGTGGGCCAACATCGATAAAGTGTATTATGGTTGTACAATTGAAGATACCGATGGAATCGGATTCAGAGATGAAGTATTCTTCAACAGATGGAATGATTCCGAGAACAATAATTTCGGTGAGGAATTAGATCGTAGTGCTTGTCAGGAACTGTTCAGAGCTTATGCGAACCGTGACCACGAGTTGTACTAATAACGGAGGATAATTGGATGAAGGTATTAATTATTAACGGTAGTCCCAGAGTGGGTGGCAATACTTCCATCGCCATTGATGAAATGGTGAAGGTTTTCGCTGAGGAAAATATCGGGACGGAGACCGTCATGGTTGGCAATAAGGCGATCAGAGGTTGCGTTGCCTGTGGCAAATGCGGAGAACTTGGTAAGTGTCTATCTGGTGATGAGGTGAATGAGTTGCCAGCGAAGCTGGAAGCGGCAGATGGTCTGGTAATTGCTTCCCCGGTTTATTATGCATCAGCCAATGCTACATTAATTGCACTTCTTGATAGACTGTTCTACAGCTCTAATTTCGATAAGACCATGAAAGTAGGCGCCAGCGTTGTCTGTGCAAGACGTGGTGGCTGCTCTTCAACCTTTGATGAACTGAATAAATATTTTACAATCAGCGGTATGCCTGTGGCATCCAGCCAGTATTGGAATTCCATTCATGGTCGTGCTCAGGGCGAGGCGCAGCTTGACGATGAGGGCAAGCAGACCATGCGTACACTGGTGAGAAATATGAGCTTCCTGATGAAATCTATCGCATTAGGTAAGGAGAAGTATGGCCTTCCCAAGAAAGAAGAGCATGTATGGACCCACTTTATTTAGAGGAGATTGGTCGGCGGCATGAACTTACGAAAGTTATTTCGCAAGCGAACTGAATATCGTGGTGATTCGGTGTATGATGCCCCTTATGATCAAGACAAAGAGGCAGCCCAAGAGGCTGCCTATGAATTTTGTGTAAGATGTGATGCCAACCTGATCTTGCAGAAGGGGTACCGTAACGACTTGCCCTACTGGATCTGCAGAGGTTGCGGTGAGATGTTAATTAATCCTGCTTCCCCGGATGAGTCGGGCATTGTGTGGTTGTGCGACCGGTGCGGTGCGTTTCTCAATGCGCAGGAAGGCTTTGCGGATGCGGACCATGCTGCGAATGGCAATGCGTGGGTCTGTAAAGAATGCGGGTATAGTAATCCCATGGATGAGAGCAGTGTGTATCCTACCGAGGATGCATATCAGGCAGAACTTCGGAATCCTTACCACGGGCTGTCTGATGAGGCGATACTAAGTCTGTCGACCTACGAGGAAGTAACCGGTATCGACCGCCGGGATGATATTCTGCTGGTGCGCAGTCTGGAGGATGAGCAACTGTATGTGAAGAAGATTCTGACGACATACGATGCTTCGGTCTACGCTTATCTAATGGAACATCCTATTGCGCATATGCCTCGAATCTACGGTACTTATGAGGGTGAGCATCATCTGATTGTGATGGAAGAGTATATTGAGGGAAGAACCCTGGCTCGTGAACTTGCAGCTGGTGTGATGAGTTCGAAAGAGGCTGCCGAAATCGGTCTTGCGTTATGCGAGATTCTGAAGGAACTGCACGGACTTCCGCAGCCTATGGTGCATAGGGACATTAAGCCATCCAATGTGATGCTTCAGCCGGATGGACAGGTGATTCTGCTGGATCTGAATGCTGCCAAGTGGTTCCGCCCGGATGAGACAGAGGACACCAGGCTTCTCGGTACGCAGTATTATGCAGCGCCGGAGCAGCTAGGTTACGGATTTGCGGCCTCATCAGCGAAGTCGGACATCTATGCGCTGGGCATGCTTCTGAACGTGATGACCACAGGAACATACCCCAAGGAAAGTAAAGGGCCTGCGGATATCTGGCCCATCATCGAACGTTGTATTCGGCTGAGTCCTGAGGAACGATATGATGATACAGAACTGATGGATGCGCTTCAATTATTGTGCAAATCCAATGGACAGGGCTGAAACAGTAGGGAAGGAATTGGCTGATTAGTAGAAAGAACAGGTGTAGCATGCAGGAGAAACCTACCAACGAACTTGACCAAATGTTAAGTGAGATGAAGCCCGGAGAATTAAGCGGGTTCTATCAGGAGAACAGCAAATATCTGGCAGAGGGTCAGAAAGCATTCTACTATTATTTTAAGGATGTTATTGAAGAGAAGAATATTTTCCTGAAGGATGTGTATTCCTTTGCGGGCGTGACGGAATCCTGGGGCGGCAAGATTATTACCATGGAACGTCATACCAAGAATCGGGATGTGATTCTCAGGCTGTGTATTGCCGGACACTTTACGCTGGAAGAATTGAATCGGGCGTTGAAGCTCTATGGCATGACACCTTTATATGCCAAGGACAGGCGGGATGCCGCCATCATTGTGGCTGTTAACAATCGAATATATGACTTGGCGCGGATTGATGAGATTCTTGAGGAACAGGGTCTTCTGAAATTGTCCGTGGATGAATAAGTGATTTGATGATAAGTCCCCACCATTTTGGTGGGGATTTTTGTGTCTATGAATTGCTATTCTATAGTCACGAATCAGGCAGGGGTTTACGCCACGTAATCAAAAAGTGCTTTGAACAAGGTGAGTCCCGTAGGCTACGATGAAAGACGACATATAAGCTTGCGCTTTATGCTCGGAGCAAGTGGAAGGGGGTTTATATGAGCTTAGGAGAATTTATTCGTCGCAGGCGTAAACACTTCGATTATACCCAGGAGCAGTTAGCAGATTTGATTCACGTGTCCAAGTCGGCAGTGGCCAAGTGGGAGACCGACGGCGGCCTTCCGGACCGTGATAATCTGTATCGACTGGCGGACGTACTGGGTGTGACAGTGGATGACTTTCACCGGATTATCGAGGCCTCGACTCGTAAGCCGGTGGACTGGGAGATTAATATTACGCCGGACGTGATTGCGGCCCTGGAGTCCTGTGGATACAAGGTGATTCGACCGGGCCAGAAGGAAGAAATGTAATCCCCAAATTAGTTGTGTATCAGAGTAATAGGAGGAATGTGAAATGACGAAGAAGAAAAAAATGCTGGTTGTGATTGGAATTGTGGTACTGGCCATTGTATGTATGTTGTATGGCAGATCCTGTGGCAAGAAGGCTGCCCAGAAGGAACTTGATAAGGCCCAGGAAGATGTGACGACTTATCAGGAACGCTACACCGATGCAGTGAATGAACGATTGGCGGTTGAGGGTGAACTGAAGGCAGTACAGGAAGAACTGGATCAGCTGAAGGCAGCAGGCGTAGAGGCAGCATCTGAAGAAACGGAAGATGCACAGGAGGGTGAAGATGCTGAAGTTGCTGAGGAAGAAGCTCCTGCGGAGGAAGTGCAGGAACAGGCGGAAACAGCCGAGGAGCCTGCAGAGGATAAGAAGACAATTGACGGTGTGGATGCAGACCTGAAGGCTTTCTTAGATAGTTACGAAGCATTTATGGACGAGTATGTGGAGTTCATGAAGAAGTATAGTTCCGATTCGAGCAACGCCATTTCTATGTTAGGGGACTATACCAAGATGCTGTCTAAGTATGAGAAGTTTGCTGCAGATGCTGATAAGTATGACGCGAATAGCATGTCTGCTGCAGATGCCAAGTACTATCTGGATGCGATGAATCGTATTAATCAGAAGCTGTTGAGCGTGTACTAAGGGACTGACGGGATTGCAACGGAGAGTTCCCGAAATATTCTGAAAATTAAAAGATGTAGTGTATCAGGCGGAGACTTCGGTCTCCGCTTTTTGTATATCGAATTGGTGGCGAATTGAAAGCAAATTAATGGCGAAATGACACCGAATAGATTTCGAATAAAGAGGAGTTATGGTATAATAACTCGGAGAAATCTTGATGGGGTTGCCTGGGAGAATACGATAGGTAATGCCATAGAAGAATAGGAAATGAGGAATTAAATGATGAGTAAGAAGAATAAGATTATAATCGCCGTTGTGGCTATCGTGGTAATTCTGGGTGTAGGTATTGCGGGCTTCTGCCTGAATCGTCCCAATACCAACAGCAATCAGAAGTCTTTTACCATTGTGGTACAGTCAGAGAGAGACGGTTTAAATGAGTCAATTCAGTGTAAGTCGGATCTTGGTACTGTTGGCGAGTATGTTCGTACGATGGAGCAGTGTAGTTGGGAAGATTCCGAGTATGGCACATTTATTACCGGATGGTTCGGCTGTGAGCAGAACATGGACGAGCAGTATTGGTGGTCCTTCTCTGTGAATAATGAGATGTCTGCCAACGGTGTGGATTTGGTTGCGTTAGAGGACGGTCAGGAGTATGAGTTCATCCTTGTTCAAGGCTGGTAGAGATACCGCCGCACAAGTGGCACGAATTGGTGTCTGTGGTGCGATTCTGTTTGTGGTGCAGATTGCGCTGGCATTTATGCCAAACTGTGAGTTGGTAACTTGTCTCACGATTGTATTTACACTAGCTTTTGGACCGGAAATGCTATTCAGTGTTACCATATTCTCATTGCTGGAGGGCATGATTTATGGATTTGGGCTGTGGGTGATTTCCTATCTGTATGTTTGGCCCATTCTGGTGTTGCTTACACTGGCTGTTAAGAAATGGTTCAGAGACGAGAGGCTGTTGTGGGCAGTGTTGGCAGCAGGATTTGGATTAATATTCGGGTCTTTATTTGCCATTGCATATATTCCCGTAGATCCCTCCTATGCACTGAGCTACTGGATTGCAGGACTGATGTGGGATGCATGGCATGCTTTCACAAACGGAGTTATTGTATTCCTGCTGTATACACCATTAAGCAATGGGCTTGGTAAGATTAAGAGAATGCTGAATCGCTAATGTTAGAGGAAGCAGATAAGGATAAGAGACTATGGGTAACGAGAGTGGAACCTGGATTATGTATGGCGTGGACTGGCATGATCCGGAGTGTATTCATACAGTAGATGAGGCAATTGCATATATTAACGAGGTGGGCTTCCTGCCTCTGTTTAAGAATGAGATTCCGGGATTCTCATTGGAAGAGCGTACCTGTGCGGAGTTCTGGTGGTCGGAGGATCCGAAGGTAGATCCCTGGATATGGCGTGAGCAGATTGCCAGAAGTGGTGAGGTGGCTTACGGGAAGTTCTTCGATAAGAAGGCCGGATTTATCTCCCTTAAGTGGTTGTCGGTATTTGCAAATTATCGAAGGGACGGATATGACTTCGATGCGCTTTATGAGGATGGCAAGGCGCCTCTTAAGCACAAGAAGATTATGGACCATTTTATGGATGGTAATGCCGATGAGGAACTGCTGTCCAATGACCTGAAGAAAAAGGCAGGATTTGGTAAAGGCGGTGAAAAGGGATTCGAGGGTGCCATTACCACATTGATGATGGAGTTGTATCTGTGCAATTGTGATTTTCGCAAGCGTGTGAATAAGAGAGGCGAAGATTACGGATGGAATGTGGCGATTTATGCCACACCGGAACATCTGTGGGGCCCCGGTTCTGTCAGGGAATGTTATACAGAGGATCCTAAATTGTCCTGGCAGAGAGTGGTGGATCATATGCAGGAGATTTATCCGATTGCTACAGAGAAACAGGTTAAGAAAGTGTTAGGCTGATATTAATTTCGGGTTAGAAATTGTATCGTCACAATACAAAGGAGGAACGATTATGTCAGATGTAAAGCGATTGGTTGTGTATTATTCTCTGTCCGGGAATACAGAGAAGGATGCCAAGTATGTAGCAGAGAAATTAGGATGTGACCTGGTTAAACTTGAGACCAAGAAGGCCATGCCCAAGTCTTTTGCGGCACAGATTCTGGTAGGCGGTGGACAGGTTGCGTTTAAGCATATTCCCAAACTTCAGGATATGAACGTGAAGTTCTCTGATTACGATCAGATTATTCTGGGCACACCGGTATGGAATGGGAAGTGTGTTCCTGCGGTGAATGCACTGCTTCAGATGGAAGACGTTGCAGATAAGATTACTGCCGTATTGGTGCAGAGTGGCGGCGGAGATATTGCTAAGTGCCTGGATGATTTAAAGGGTAAACTGCAGAATCTGCAGACTTCAGTTTCACTGCTTGATCCGAAGAATCAGGATGCGGAGAAGAATACTGCAGAACTTGATAAGTTCATTGAAGCGTTAAGCTAGAGCTTTATTATATACGTTGCTATTTGGGTTATAGAATCACGAAGGAGGTTACACATGAACGAAACATTAAAGGTACTTGAGACCAGAAGAAGTTGTAGATGCTTCGATCGTAACAAGATGGTACCGGAGGAAGACTTACAGGCAATTATTAAGGCCGGAACTTATGCTGCTACCGGTATGGGTAAGCAGAGTCCGATTATTATTGCTGTTACCAATCAGGAGATGAGAGATCAGATTGTGAAGGCGAACGCAGCAGTGATGGGCGCAGATATGGATCCCTTCTATGGCGCTCCGGTTATCTTGATTGTTCTTGCCAATAAGGACGTTGTGACTTACAAGTACGATGGCTCCCTGGTAATGGGCAATCTGATGAATGCTGCCGAGCGCCTTGGTGTTAACAGCATTTGGATTCATAGAGCCAAGGAAGAATTCGAGTCTGAATTTGGTAAGAAGATCTTAGCTGACCTTGGTATCGAAGGTAATTACGAGGGTATCGGTCATTGCGCACTGGGTTATGCAACCGAGCCTCTTAAGGAAGCTGCTCCCAGAAAAGAGAACTACGTTTATTGCATTAAATAAGTGCTCGTGAAACGATTGCATGAACACAGGCGAGTTAGCTGAGAATAACCATTTTTCGGGCATTTGCAAAGTGTGAAGAATCTGTGAAACGTATTGACGAACGGAAAAGTTGTGTTAATATCTTTATACGATAATGATGCAGAAAGGAGTATAGAGATATGAAGAAATTTTTCGTTGCTTTGTTATCTGTAGTATGTGTTCTGGCAATGGTTGGCTGTGGCAAGAAGGGTGCTAAGTTGTCCGTGGATACCATGAGCGCAATCGAGAACCTGAATTCCATTCAGACCAATTATGCCGGTGGTGTTGCACCGTTGATTGAGATTCCTCCCGTATGGGCTGAGGAACTCTACAACAACTGGGATGACATTATCGATTCCAATATCGAAGGTGCACCTACACAGCTGCGTGAGTATGCTGCAACCAATGTTGTTTATTTTGACTATGTAGATGACTTCTCGGTTGTCTGGGACAAGAACAACGGATCGGTAAGCGTCGAGCCTACGGATGTTGCAGAACGTGATGCTTTTCAGGAGAAGAGCCACAAGTAAATATTGTGTGATTACAGCAAAAGGCGCTTCATATGAAGTGCCTTTTACGTAGAAATCATTTGTCTATTATAGAGGATTAACATTCCTCGCAGGAATCTACAATTGCCTGGTAGAATTCGGGATAGAGCTTAGCCAGGCGGAGGGGCTTGCCGTCTGCACTGATAAAGCAGTGTGCAGAGTCGCCTTCCAGAACAACGGTACCATCTTCCTTAGTCATTACATAGTGAACGAGCAATTTGACTCCCTTGAATTCTCGGTTATATAGATGAATTTGCACCACATCGTCATAGGTTGTGGTGTTTTTATATTTACAGGACATTTCAATAACAGGAGAGATGATGCCCAATTCCTCTAACTTCGCATAAGGCCAACCGACGGACTTCAGGAATTCACTTCTGGCTTCCTCCATCCAGCGAATATAGTTGGAATGATGGGTCACTCCCATTCTGTCTGTTTCATAATATTGAACGCGGTGTGTGTAGGTATACATGACACCCTCCCTGTAAATATATTTTATATCGCTAATAAACCCATGTCGTTATGGACCGTATCCATTATATACCCAAGACGCCAAGGCGTAAAATAGATTATTTTGGCTGTGCCGGTGGATTGTTGTCAGCCTCCTGTGTATAATTTCTAAATGTAGGAGAACTTGTGAATGAATAACAGGAAGATTACAGATTATCGAATATGGAATCATAATAGAATATCGCATCTGCGGACGCTACTGTTGACTGCTCTGTTAGGTGTTATATTGGCTACTTTGGTTGGTTGCGGCAGTAAGTCGGGAGATGCCGTATCTGTCATCACCAAACAGGTTGAGAATAAGTATGGACTGGTATCGGGAGAGCTGAAGGTAGTGCAGTCTTCGAGAGAACCAACCGGCCCGGGAATTCCCTTTGCGAATCCGGGGGATGTGCCGGTATACGTTACCTATCAGACAGCGGATGGCAGAGCAGTCCACGGTTATGGGGTGCCAGATGGCGGAGGCGGCTATACGGTATATGATGATTGTCAGTATCCGGATGTATTCCGGGATGTGGTGACGAAATACAAGGATCAGCTACAGGGTGCGGAACGGGTTACGATTGGCTATAACAAAGTACGTTCTCACCTAAATATGCTGCCCACCGATCAGATTTATGAAGGGGATTTATCCGGGATTGACTTGACGCGAATTCGAATCGACTATGTGGACAGGGATCTTAGTGAGTGTGAATTCCATGACCCTGAGATTCCGGATCTTGCATATCTGATGGTTTCTTATCGAAGCAGACAGGATATGGACGATTGGTATGTGCAGGACTTATGGGACATTCCCAAGTATGCGCCCATGGGCATTCAGGCTATGAAGTCGGAAGATAGTTATCAGGAGTACTTCGAGGCTCAGTTTGGGGATGTGCATGTAACAGCCTCATCGCAGGTGGAGATTGTGCCTTATGAGGGTAGAATTGAGGCGGAGGGTTTGGCCGAGAACGGCTGCCCCAATGGCGCGTTTGTATCGGAAGCGTTTCGCGTGATTACCGATGGAGATTACAGCGTATATCTGAAGGCTACCGATGAGTTGACCTTTGACCGCGCCACGGATATTCCGGTATATCTGGGGTATTCCTATTTATATAAAGGGGATTATGCTTATCATACGACGTTCTGCCGGTATGAGAATGGATGGATTCATGCTACCGGTAAAGCAAAATATGAGGGGCTCAGATTTGTGGTGAATTCGGAACTACTTAAGAAGGAGTATAAATAAATGGCAGATGTCACCACTTCGTGGTAAAATAACATCATTAAGTGAACTACTTATGAAGGAGAAGTGAGATGAAAAAAGTTGTTAAAATGTGGACATCTTCAAGCTTGGTATTGAAGATATTTATCGGCCTTGTAATTGGTGCGCTTCTGGGCGTATTTGCTCCCGAAATGACAGCGATAGCAATTCTTGGTAACGTATTTGTTGGCGCACTGAAGGCAGTTGCACCGGTATTGGTTGCAGTACTTGTTATGAGTGCCATTGCCAATGCCAAGAGTGGTGTAGGCAGCAGATTTAGAACGGTTATTATTCTGTACATGCTGAGTACACTTCTTGCAGCAGCAATTGCGGTAATCGGAAGTTTTGTATTCCCTGTTACGATGATTCTTAATGATACTACAACAGGTACACCGCCTAACGGAATCGGCGAGATTTTCGGTAATTTACTTACCAACATGGTATCGAACCCTTTATATTCCATTACCAATGCCAATTATATCGGTGTTCTGTTCTGGTCTGTTATTATTGGTCTTGGCCTTAAGAAGTTCGCATCTGATGCAACCAAGCAGGTTGTTGCGGATTTCGCACAGGTGGTTTCTGAGGCAGTTAGATGGGTTATCCAGTTTGCACCTTTTGGTATTCTTGGTCTGGTATACTCTTCTGTTGAAGAGAGTGGATTAATGATTTTCTCAACATATGGCAAGCTTCTTGCACTGTTAGTTGGTTGTATGTTGATGGTTGCTCTGGTTGTAGATCCCCTGATTGCGGCTCTCTTCCTTAAGAGAAATCCTTATCCGTTGGTATTTAAGTGTCTGAAGGAGAGCGGACTTACAGCATTCTTCACCAGAAGCTCCGCTGCAAATATTCCCGTGAATATGAGCCTGTGTGAGAACCTGGGCCTTGAGAAGGATTTCTACTCTGTATCCATTCCTCTTGGTGCTACCATTAACATGGACGGTGCGGCAATTACCATTACGGTTATGACTCTGGCAGCAGCCCATACCATGGGCATTACCGTTGACATTCCTACCGCTCTGATTCTTAGTGTAATTGCTACTCTGGGCGCTTGTGGTGCATCCGGTGTTGCCGGCGGTTCCCTGCTGTTGATTCCTATGGCTTGTGCGCTGTTTGGTATTGATAATGCAATTGCAATGCAGGTTGTTGCAGTTGGATTTATCATCGGCGTTGTTCAGGACTCTGTTGAGACTGCTCTGAATTCCAGTGGTGATGTAATGTTTGCTGCAACTGCTGAATTCCACGACAAGATGAAACGTGGTGAAGAGGTTGCATTCTTTAAGAAGAAAGAGAAATAACATAGGAGCGTAATCATGGAGACTTGGTATTATGAAGTGGTAAGCATTGATGGTGATTATGCGAACCTGAAGAGAATTGATATTGATTCTGATGATCTGAAGTTAGTGGCAAGAGCGCTGCTTCCTGAAGAGATTATGGAAGGCAGCAAGCTTCAGTACGAACTTCTTCAGTATAAGATAATGTAGATTAAGATGTAGATATCAGAAGGCCCTGCAGATTGCAGGGCCTTCTGTGCTAATAGAGATTGTTCTCTGCACTCCATACATTTTGGTGTCGAGAATTATAAATGGAGCTTGCGCTTGTTGATTTCATAATTAGTATGTTGCAAGCAGACGTTTCAGTTCTTCTCCTGTAATGTTCATAATGGTTCCATGGCGTTTCTTCAGCTTGTCGAAGGAATAGTCTTCTTCTGACAGAATGACCCAGGAACCCCTTGAGTTGTCTGTGTCCTCTAAGTCTGTAGTCTTCAGAGGAAGATATCCGGTATCGGCCATATATCTGTCTGCCATAATGCCGTACTCGGGAACATTGGGGTCGGCCCAGTCTCTGCGGTTGTAACGGAATAATTCCGGTCCTTCCAAATCACCGTTATCAAGTGCTTTGACACCAAGTCCTGTAATGTCCAGTCCAAGATCTGCAAGATTACATACTTTCTCCCAACTGTTCGGATTGAGTAGATCCTTGGTCTTCAGAATGAGAAGACCACCGTGGGCTTCATCGTTATCGCCGTCCTTGGAGGCACTGTAGTAGGTGTCTCCAATTTTGATGATGGTGGTATCAATAATCTCACGGGCAACGCCGTCTGGTTCGGTCTGATTGTCGATGAGAATCTTGGTATCGGAGAAGTTCACGAAGTCCTTTGTTGCCACATAATAGATGGCATTGGGCTTCGCTTTCATCTTGGTTACGGGGTTCATAATACTTGATGAGAAGAAAATAATAAATTGCTCTGTCTCTTCATGGTAAATCATTTCGGGTGACCAAGCCATTCCTGCATGAGCCGGTGCAACCGGAAGAAGTCTGGGTTCTCCCCAGTGAATTAAATCAGTAGATTCCCACAGAACCAAATTGCTGCTGCCTGTAGTGCTGGCATCGAAATAGCCCTGTTCGTTTTTGAACCATCCACCACGATTGTAGATGCTTAAATCTGTAGCAATCAGGTAGAAACGATTGTCTATAGGGGAACGGTAGAGGTAAGGGTCTCTTACACCTTTCTCGCCAACATTGCTAAGCAGTATAGGCTGACCCTGATTTAAATCCTTAAAATGAAGTCCGTCTTCGCTTACCGCAAAGTAGATCTGCTCCTGATTCTTCTTCTGCTCACCGATGAAATGAGCAAAGAGATAGCCTTCAAATTGGTCGTCTGCAATAGGGGATTGAGAAACTGTTGTAACTGTCATATTTATAAGTGCTCCTTTATGCTTGAATTAGCCGAACCTAACGGCAGTTGTGATAAGTATATTGAAAATTATTTTTATTGTAAAGGGTATTCACAAATGGTCAGAAAATGCCGATACTATAAGTATAAAAGCGACTATTGTTGATTTTGTTACGTTGGTGTACTAAATTGACAAAATATGTAATTGTGGTACATTATAATTGCAAAGTCCGCAGGTGAGTTATTGTGCCTGAATACAAGAAGAGGAGATTTAGTGTATGGAAGTGAAGAAGGGCAAAGGAATATCTTTATTATTGACACTGTTACTGATGGGATGTGTTCCTTTGGCAGTCGCAGCAATTGCGATGTCAATTGTATCTGCAGTTAGTATTAAGAATGAGGTGCAGTCAGAGACTGAGGCCAAGTTAAGAGTTGCTGCAGAAGGCGTTAATCAGTATTTCATGTATGATGTTGCAGCGAATGGAATGGTTGATTACGATGAATATGCGGATCATGAATTCATGGAGAGCAACAAGGCTGAAGGCGTTGAACTTACATTATTTGAGCAGAATGTTCGTTTCTTATCTTCCCTTAAGAATGCAGACGGAACCTATAATGAGGGAACTGAGGCAAGTGCGGAAGTATTTGCTACTGTTAGTAAGGGTCAGGATTTCTCCGCTGATGATATTGTAATTAATGGCGTTGATTATTTCGTATATTATAAGCCGATTTATGACGGTAACGGTAAGTTCTGGGGCATGGCTTTCGCCGGAACTCCCACCGCTAAGGTTACTGAAGCGATTAATAAGAGTATTACCACAGAGATTATTTTTGCAGTTGTTGTTGCATTAATCTTCGGTACAATCATTTCAATTATTGCAGTTCGTATTAAGAAGTCTATTGCAGAGATTGGCGAATGTATTGGTCGTTTGTCCGAAGGTGATATCTCTGAGGGTATCGATATTAGGGATGCAATTAGTGAGATTACAGGAATTATTCTGGCTACCAATGCTCTTCAGGCTAAATTGGGAGAAGTAATTGGCAGCGTTAAGGAGCACACAGAGAGCTTATACGGTTCTATTGAAAATGTGCAGTCAGCTGCTAAGGAGTCTTCCGATGGAACCAGCCAGATCTCCGTAGCTATGGATGAACTTGCCGGCGCAACCATGAATCTTACAGAGAATGTACAGTCTGTTAATGCGGATGCAGTTTCCATGGGCGATTATATCCAGGGTATTACAGAGAACGTTAATGCACTGTCTGAGGCTTCCGATGAGATCAAGGCTTCTACAGAGAATGCACAGAATTATATGAACAAAGTAATGGAATCTTCCGAGCAGTCTACAGATGCTACCAAGGAGATTCAGGAGAGTATCGACCTTACCAACGAGTCTATTGTTAAGATTACACAGTCTGTAAATGTAATTGCTGAAATCGCATCTCAGACCAGTCTGTTATCCTTAAATGCTTCTATCGAGGCCGCAAGAGCAGGCGAGTCAGGAAGAGGATTCGCAGTTGTTGCTGAAGAAATCGGTAAGCTTGCAACTGAGTCCGCTAATTCAGCTGAGACAATCAGAAGACTGGCTGAGGATATGAATGAGAAGTCAGCTCGTACGGTATCCCTTGCAGGCAAGATTGGTCAGATTATTGAAGAAGAGAGAGGCTGCGTTGTTACTACACAGCAGGCATTTGAATCTCTTGGCGCTTCTATCGAAGAGAGTCTGGCTATGATTAGCGAGATTGATTCCAAGACAGAAGAACTGCAGAAGTTAAAAGAAGGTATCTTAAGCAGTATCAGTGATCTGTCAGCAATCTCTGAAGAGAATGCTGCAAGTAATCAGGAAGTAACCGCTTCTGTTTCCGGTATTGCAGATCGTGTTAATGATATGTCCGGTCAGAGTGATAATATGAAGTTATTATCCAATGACTTGATGGAAGCAGTTGCATACTTCAAATAAATGTAGTATTGTAACTAGGCGATGATTCATCGTCAGTGAAATAGGGCGTATGCTCCGACAGTTCGTTTGTACCATCCTGTCGTTAAACAAAACCAGGACTGTAATTATATTGTTTAGATTTGTAATGTGATTATGGCTTTGCGTTTTTGTGAAGCTATTTTTTTCGGAAATAATTATGAGGAGGCAACAATGAAAGCGATAGTTCTTTTTAGTGGTGGATTAGATAGCACAGTTTGTTTAGGGCATGCAATTAAAGAATATGGTGCAGATGAAGTTTTAGCACTATCTATATATTATGGACAAAAGCATATTAAAGAGATAGAAGCTTCTGAGAAAATTACAAAGTATTATGGTGTAAGAAGAATAACTTTGGATTTGGGTGAGATATTTAAAAATAGTAATTGTACCCTTCTTGAGAGTAATAAAGCAAACATACCGCATAAAGAGTACGAAGAACAGTTAAAGGAGACTAGTGGTGCTCCAGTAAATACGTATGTCCCATTTCGCAATGGATTGTTTTTGTCTTCTGCTGCTTCGATAGCATTAAGCTATGGAGCAAAAGAAATTTATTATGGTGCACATGCTGATGGTTCAGAGTCAAGTGCATATCCTGATACAAGCGTAGAATTTAATGATGCTATTTCCAAAGCGATTTATACTGGTAGTGGGAATGTATTAAAGGTTGTTGCGCCATTTATAAATAAAACAAAAACAGAAGTAGTGAAATATGGTGCTATGATAGACGTCCCATTTAATTTAACGTGGAGTTGTTATGAAGGTAAGGAAAGGGCTTGTGGTCTGTGTGGAACATGTAGAGACAGGCTCCATGCCTTTAAGTTAAGTGGATTAGAAGATCCGATAGAATATGAGATATAAACTAAGGATGTAAAATAATGTCTAACGAGTTAATTTTCATAATTTCGGTAATTTTCTATTTGGGGTGTGTTGTATCATTTTATAAATTGTGGGGCAAAAACGGGCTATATATTTTGGCAGTTTTCTTTACGTTACTTGGCAATATTGCGGTTTGTAAATGTATAAATCTGTTTGGTTTGTCTACAACTGCTGGAAATGTACTTTATGCGGCGACTTTTCTTGTAACTGATATTTTATCTGAGAAATATGGTAAAAAG
>JAZLHG010000048.1:0-2230 GCA_045616705.1 Lachnospiraceae bacterium
ATGTACTAAAGTGACAAAAAGGAGCAAAAGCCATTAAACGGGATGTTTCAAGGCTTGATTTTCCGAAGGAAATATGTATAATTATGCATAGTGAATATTGTTGGCCTTCGGAGTGTGCATTATTCGGTGGAAAATGTTATAATAAAGTGTTTGAGTGAATCCCGATTGGAGAATGGAGTGTAATATGATTAAGGTTGGAATTATTGGTGCAACAGGTTATGCAGGAGGAGAACTGGTTCGTATTCTTGTAAACCATCCGGAAGCAGAAGTGAAGTGGTTCGGATCCCAGTCCTATGTGGACCAGAAGTATGCGGATGTATATCGTAACATGTTCACCATTGTTGATGATATTTGTAAGGCTGATAATATGGCAGAACTGGCGGAACAGGTAGATGTGATTTTTACTGCAACTCCCCAGGGATATTTGGGTGGAATTCTTACTGAGGATATTCTTAAGAAGGTGAAGATTGTAGACTTAAGTGCAGACTATCGAATTAAGGATGTGGCTACTTATGAGAAATGGTATGGCATTACCCATAAGTCACCCCAGTTTATCGAAGAAGCGGTGTATGGTCTCTGCGAGATTAACAGAGAGGACATTCCCGGAAGAAGACTGGTTGCCAATCCCGGATGCTACACCACCTGTTCTATTCTGTCAATCTATCCTCTTGTGAAGGAAGGCTTGATTGATGCAGATACGATTGTAATCGATGCGAAGTCCGGTGTGTCCGGTGCGGGAAGAGGTGCTAAGGTTGCGAATCTCTACTGTGAAGTGAATGAGAGTATGAAGGCTTATGGCGTAAGTACTCATAGACACACCCCCGAGATTGAAGAGCAGCTTGGTTATGCGGCAGGAAGAGAACTGAAGTTAATGTTTACTCCTCACTTAGCTCCCATGAATCGTGGTATTCTTGTAACGGCGTATGCAAGAATCAAGCCCGGTACAGATGAGGCCAAGGCAAGAGCAGCTTATGAGAAGTACTACGGCAAGGAGAAGTTTGTCAGATTCTTAGATGCCGGGGTATGCCCTGAGACCCGATGGGTAGAAGGCAGTAACTACGTAGATATTAACGTGAAGATTGATGAGAGAACCGGTTATGCGGTGATGATGGGTGCTCTCGATAATGTGGTGAAGGGCGCAGCCGGACAGGCAGTGCAGAATATGAACATTCTGTTTGGACTGCCGGAAGACATGGGACTGAATTTCGTTCCGGTGTTCCCTTAAGATTTATGAGGTGAAGAAATGATTGTTCGGACAATGACTATAGAGGACTATGATGAGGTATATGCACTGTGGATGACCATCAAGGGATTTGCGATTCGCTCCATTGATGATTCCAGAGAAGGCGTGGCCAGATTTCTTAGGAGAAATCCCACAACCAGTGTTGTTGCCATTGAGGATGGACGCGTTGTAGGTGCAATTCTCTGCGGACATGACGGTCGAAGAGGCTGCCTCTATCACGTATGTGTTGATGCGAACTATCGTCTTCACGGAATCGGTAAGGCTATGGTAGTGTTCTGTATGGAGGCCCTTAAGAAGGAAGAAATCAATAAGGTGTCACTGATTGCATTTACGCAGAATGATATTGGTAATGCATTCTGGAAGACCATTGGATGGACTAAGAGAGAAGATTTGAATTACTATGATTTCGTCCTGAATGATGAGAATATTACGAATTTCAATAAATAGATGAGTTGTGGAGGAAGTATGAAGCAGATCAAAGGCGGTATTACCGCACCAAAAGGATTTATGGCAGCAGGCGTTGAAGCCGGCGTGAAATATGCCAATCGTAAGGATATGGCAATTGTATATTCCGAGAAGCCCTGCGTAGTGGCAGGAACCTTTACCTCAAATCTGGTTAAGGCGGCTCCCGTTAAGTGGGATATGAAACTGGTGAACGAATCTCCTTATGTACAGGCGGCGATTGTGAATACCGGTATTGCAAATGCGGGAACCGGAGCTGAAGGTATGAGATACTGTGAGGAGACTGCGGAGGCAGCAGGTAAGGCATTAAATCTTCCGAAGGAAGCGATTTTGATCGGTTCCACAGGTGTAATTGGTGCACAACTTCCCATGAATGCCATTAAGGCAGGTGTTGAGAAACTGGCTGCAGCTAAGAGTTCCTCTATGGAAGCAGGAACCGATGCATCTCGTGCCATTATGACAACGGATACAGTGAATAAGGAGATTGCTGTAGAGTTGGATATTGATGGTGTAACGGTTACCATC
>JAZLHG010000049.1:0-5020 GCA_045616705.1 Lachnospiraceae bacterium
AATAACCAATCATTATAATCCCCCTAATATTATAAATTCTCTTGATTTATACCAAAAGACAATTTACGTATCACCGGACTCACTATCAGTCCGATTAAAAAACCGGTAATGGTTCCGGACAAAAGAAGAACCGGCGCATAAAATGCGATTCTAAGTTCACTTACTACAAATATAGCTACTAAAAGTTGCCCAAGATTATGACTGATTCCACCTATCACGCTACAACCCACAACACCAATGATTTCAATTCGGGCAATCAGGCTCATAACCAATACACTAAGAATCCCACCGACCAAGCCATATATTATAGAATAAAGGTTCCCAAACAAAAATCCAACAATCAGAACACGCACAATCAAAATCACCAAAGCATAACACAGCCTTCGTGCTCTCCCATGAAAATAATCACCATATAGTACGAACAGCGACACCAGATTTGCAAGTCCCAATTTCACTCCGGGAATACCAAAAGAAAAAGGTATCAGCACCTCAACATATCCAAGAATAATGGCGAGTGCACTAAGAAGCGCCAAGAATGCTACTTGTTTCGTATAAGAATTATTCTGCAACTGCATCCACCTCACTCTCCCGATTAGATGAAACAGTAATTACAACCCGATGAGGAAGGCACACTATCGATTCCCCGTTTAGTGAAATCGACTTCTGATGCATGCACGTGCCATCAGGACAATCCGAAGAGACGACCTCCACCTTATGGTTCTCAATGCGAAGAATATTATACCCTCCGTCGAACCCGTCAACAGTCAGTTCCGTATTCTGATTAAGAGGAAGCTCATATACAACCGTACCATTTACTGATACAGTAGCCAAGCCACCTTCATTGCTCATACCTGTCATAACCAAATAGGCTCCGCCAAAAAGCAACAATGCTACAATTAAGATGATGAAATCTGCCTTTTTCATAGATAATCTGAATCTTCCTATTTATTTCCATCACAATTTACATTAAGTTTATCATAATCGAACATATGTTTCAAGTTAAATCATAAGAAAACCGACACCCAAATGGTGTCGGCCCTCCTCATTAGAATCCAAGATTCTGTCTATTTCTGGTTAATGTAATTTATAAGACCTTCTGCAGCAATAATCTTCTGCATAAACTCAGGAAAAGGCTGTCCTTTGAAGGTCTCACCGGTAGTAACATCTGTGATGATACCGCTATCGAAATCGACCTCAACCTGATCCCCGTCAGAAATTGCCTGTGATGCTTCCTTACATTCTATAATAGGAAGTCCGATATTAATGGCATTTCTATAAAAAATTCTGGCAAATGTCTCAGCGATTACACAACTGACACCGGAAACCTTAAGTACTAAGGGTGCATGTTCTCTGGAAGAACCGCATCCAAAGTTTTTGCCGGCAACAACCAAATCGCCTTTATTTAACTTCTTCACAAAATTAACGTCTATATCCTCCATAGCATGACTGGCAAGTTCTGCTCTGTCCTGAATTGCCAAATATCTTGCAGGGATAATAACATCTGTATCAACATTGTCTCCGTATTTATATGCTGTTCCGTTTGCGTTCATTATAAATCCTCCGGCTGTGTAATATATCCAGTAATTGCACTGGCTGCTGCAACTGCAGGGCTTGCCAGATATACTTCAGAATCAACATGTCCCATTCTGCCGACAAAGTTTCGGTTTGTGGTAGAAATGCACTTTTCACCTGCAGCAAGAATACCCATATAACCACCAAGACAAGGTCCGCAGGTAGGAGTCGAAACAACTGCTCCTGCCTCAATGAAGGTCTTAATCAGCCCCTCGTTTAAAGCCTGTAAATAAATGGTCTGTGTTGCAGGAATTACAATGCAACGTACATTCTTCGCAACCTTTTTATCCTTAAGAATCATTGCAGCAATTCTTAAGTCGTCAATACGTCCATTTGTACAGGAACCGATTACAGCCTGATCCACATACACCCTCTCGGTAATCTCATCCACTGTTTTGGTATTCTCAGGAAGATGGGGGAATGCAAGTGTAGGGTTCAGCTGAGAGAGATCAATCGTATACTCCTCATCATACTCTGCATCTGCTTCAGCCTCATAAAGCACATAATCACGTTTACTGTGCTCCTGCATATATGAAACAGCCAAGTCATCCACCGGGAAAATACCGTTTTTACCGCCGGCTTCAATGGCCATATTCGCAATCGTAAAACGATCATCCATACTTAAATACTGAATTCCGTCACCACAGAATTCCATGGACTTATAAAGTGCACCATCAACACCAATCATTCCGATAATATGTAATATAACATCTTTACCGCTAACCCACTTGCCGGGGATACCGGTCAGGTTAAATTTAATCGCACCGGGAACCTTAAACCAAGCCTTACCTGTAGCCATTCCTGCAGCCATATCGGTTGATCCCACACCGGTGGAAAAAGCACCCAATGCACCATAGGTACAAGTATGGGAGTCAGCACCGATAATCACATCCCCCGCAACAGTAAGACCCTGTTCGGGAAGAAGTGCATGCTCAATGCCCATCTGACCCACATCAAAATAATTAGAAATTTCGTGACTCATCGCAAACTCACGAACACATTTACAATTCTCGGCAGACTTAATATCTTTATTCGGGATAAAGTGGTCCATTACCAGAGCAATTTTATCCTTATCAAAGACTTCCTTTGTATTCATTTTATTCATTTCACATATAGCAACCGGAGTTGTTATATCATTACCCAGAACAAGATCCAGCTTAGCCTCAATTAACTGTCCGGCCTCTACATATTCAAGACCCGCATGCGCTGCCAGGATCTTCTGTGTCATTGTCATTCCTTTAGCCATTATTTTCCCTCCGTCTGTATTGCATTATATCACCATTTTCCCTATAATAATAATATACATTTTTCATGTTACCGATAACCTGCGGTTATATCAGGAGGTCATTATGGATAATAACTTATCTTTATATCGAATATTCTATACCACTGCCGAAGAAGGCAATATTTCCGCGGCCGCCAAAAAGCTGTACATCTCACAGCCTGCCGTATCCAAAGCGATTGCCAAGTTAGAGCAAAACATTGGAATGCCTTTATTTCTACGTAGTTCCAAAGGGGTTACATTAACTTACGAAGGTACAATTTTGTTTAACAATATTAAATCCGCCTTCGAGAGCATTCACGAAGGCGAGGAAAAGTTAAAAAATTTGCTGGAATATGACGAAGGTTTTATTCGATTCGGCACCAGCACAACCCTATGCAAGTACGTATTATTGCCTTTTCTCCAAGATTTTATGCAACATTATCCCAAGGTACAGATCTCAATAGAATGTCAGAGTACCAGAGAGACCTTAAAACTTCTGGAAGATCGCAAAATTGATATTGGTCTTATCGGTTTAGAGAGTCCGGAAACACTGGAAAATGACAATCTGTCCTACACCAATGTGACAGAAATCGAAGATATTTTTGTTGCCACTAAAGAGTACATCAAAGCAATGGGCACAAAAGATATTATCTCTCACTCCACCTTGCTTCTTCTAAATAAAGAGAATTTCACCAGACAGCATATCGACCATTATTTTTTCGAAAATAAAGTACGAGTCAATCAGGTGATTGAAGCAACTTCTCTGGACTTGCTGATTGAATTTGCCAAAATCGGATTAGGACTGGGATGTGTAATTAAAGAATTTGTTCTCCAGGAACTTGCAAGCAAACAACTGATTCAAATTCCACTCAAAAAACCCATACCCAAAAGATCCATTGGATTTGTGTATCCAAACGGAGCGCTGCCGTCTATGGCATCCAATAAGTTTGTGGAATACATCAGCAATGAAAGTAATAATCGTTTTAAATTAAAATAGGAAGTCGAATATTCGACTTCCTATTCTATATCACTTCTATAGTTAATTACAAAACATAGCCTGTATCAAATTAGTGCTGGTCAAGATTAATGCAATCGGACTTGCAAGGATCACATGTGCACTTCTTCTGATTACATACTGAACAAGGAATGGTATACTCGCCTCTTCTAAGAAGACGATCCCAAGCATCATCAATTACTGCCTTATTGTATGCATCATACTGATCAGCCTTCACAGCATTCAGATATACAACCATCTTCTGATCTGCGATAGCCTTCTTCGCTGCATAATCTGCTTCAAGTGCCTTAATCTGAACGTTTAAAGCATCAATCTGTGCCTGAACACTGGGAGTTGTAGCCAACTGCTGTTGATAACTTGCTACTGCCGCCTTCATCTGATTAATCTGCGCTAATACACCATTTGCAATTGCTGCTGCATTGTCCGCATCCATCTTAACAGCCTGCATGTTATTTAAATTCTGAAGCTGTAAAATACTCTGTTCAAGGGCTGTCTCGCCATTGGCTCTGGCAGTAATATTCGCAAGAAATGCCTTTGCATTATTTAACTGATCAAGTGCCCAATGTGTCTGATTCTGAGCTGTTGTGTATGCGTTACTTGCAACCGCAATTTCCAACTGAGAACCGGAGTTCTTAACTGCATTTAAAGTAGCAAGAGCTGCGGCTTCTGTCTGCTGTGCCTGTGCATATACTAACTGTGCCTGTGCAATCTGAGCATTTGCTGCATTAATTGTATCGATAGAACAAGGGGCTGCAGCATTTACTGTAACCGGCTTAACAACTGCCACTAAACCACAAAGTAAAAGGGCTGATGCTAAGGAAACCATAATCTTCTTCATAATATTGGATTACTCCTTTCAAATTAAACGACGTTGTCATTCATTATAACAACCGATATTATTTAATGCAATACTTATTTCGTTCCAACCATTTCGCCAATGTAGTAGAATCCCTTGCATTCCAGTAATTTAACTGTGACAATTGTTCCAATCAGGCTCTCTTCTCCAGGAAAATGAACCAAGAGATTATTACCCATTCTGCCTGTTACAAGAGATCTATCCTGCTCGTCCATCTCTTCT
Source organism: Lachnospiraceae bacterium (assembly GCA_045616705.1). Taxonomy (GTDB): domain Bacteria; phylum Bacillota; class Clostridia; order Lachnospirales; family Lachnospiraceae; genus UBA2868. The sequence continues at coordinate 4,930 of JAZLHG010000049.1, forward strand.
ACCAGAACATGCACAGTAGCACCTGCAAAGCGTCCCGTCATCTCTCTTGCACTTTGCTGTACAAGGCCAAGGACTCTGCCAAACTGCTCCT
>JAZLHG010000050.1:0-2970 GCA_045616705.1 Lachnospiraceae bacterium
ATTACCATGATAATGTTGAACAGAACGCCGATAAAAGGAATCATGCCGAGTAATCCAAGAACTAAAAATCCGCCACAGCAAACACCGGCAACCAGTAAGTCTGTTAAGAACATCTTGCCCTTATAGCCATTGGTCTTCGCCATGGAATCCTTCAGAACATCGAAGGGATGCATCTCTTCATTGTCACGAAGAAGGAACGGTGTTAACTGATAAGCATAACCCTTGATTACTGCAAATACCATTCCGGCACCGGGAATCAGAGACCACAGAAGGAGCCATAAATCCCTCCAAGCCATACCGGAGAAGGAACGCCAGAAATCCTTAAATCCTGCGAACAGCTGCTTCGCATTTACTTCTTCACCTCTTAATCCTGCAAGATATACCCATTCCATGCCAAGAGACAGAACCCAGCCTACTACAAGACCAACGCCAATGACAGGTCCGCCAAGGATAGATGCTACGAATGTAATCAGACCGCTGAGAAGTGATAATCCCCACAGTAAGAAAGGCTTCTTAGCAATTACTCCAAAGGCTCTCTTGATCACCTTAATGCTAAGACTCTCTGTCTTAGGCTGAGGAGGGTATCCGTAAGGAGCTCTCTGTCCGCCATAAGGAGGAACGCCATAGCCGGCATTGGGATCAAACGGGGCCGGACCTCCCATAGATGTAGGACCCGGCATAGGTCCGGGACCGGGTGTAGGAACAGGGCCTCCCATAGGTGTGGGGCCGGGCATAGGTCCGGGTGCAGGCGCAGGGCCTCCCATAGGTGTAGGACCCGGCATAGGTGAAGGTGCTGCAGGGCTAGGAGCTCCACAGGTAAGACAGAATTTTGCACCTTCAGGAATTTCAGAACCACATTTTGCACAAAACATATCAAAACCTCCTAGAAATTATTTTAAAATAAACACTAATTAAATAGTAAAGTAAGCCTTACTAATTGTCAACGCAGGCTCGCAAGTCGTATCGCGTTTTAGAACATTGCTGAACCACCTGTTACAATCCATGCAGCAAGCATCGCTGAAACAAATGCGCCGACATAGACGTTACCGGTCTTACGCTCGAACCAGGTACTTAAGAATGTGAAGAATACAAACTGCGGTGCCAGCAGAATCAGCGCTGACATAAAGGGGCCACCGAAGGTTGTGGAGAACAGAAGATCTGCACCGGGGCCATATCCCATGAAGAAGGGAATATACTCAATTAACATCACAACTACAAGACCGCCCAGAAGTACAAATACATTGCCCATCCAGCACTTTACGAAGTTACCGATTGGTTTCTCATCGTCACGTACCTGTCTCATATTACCGAACAATTTGAATCCCACATTTACAAGGAAGAATAAAGAGTAGAACGGCAGATACAGTACGAACTGTCCGAATCTAACCAGCGAGAATTCCTTGAAGAACGGCCAGATGAATCGAAGATCCAGCTGAAATGCGTGCTGACAAATTACAACAACCAGATACATATAAGCAATTGCAATTGCTGCAACCGCAAGGCCCTTTACCAACAGACTCCAGTCCATCTTGTCACTGACTTCTGCTCTTGCAAGACCCATTTCATAGTAATCCAGATTATCAATGCCCTTCTTCCGATTGGAACGTCTGGATACAACAACCATAATAATGGAGATGATTGCTAACGTCATATACCAGATCAGGAAACCGTTACCGATGGTCATACGGAAGATTCCTTCCGGAAGAGGGAATAATCCATGACCAAGCTGTGTCATAAAGGGATATGTCACTGCACTGATTGCCACAGCAATCCATCCATTCTTCCACCATTCCTTCTTGCTCATTAATTTCTCGGTTCTGCCGGTGGAAGTTCTGTCAATCATGACCATTTCAAAAGGCTTCAGACCGCATAGGAGAACTACCATGGGACATAAGCTGATCATCATCGCAAGCATAGCAATCATAACCAACACTTCCTTCACCATAAATACCAACTGATTGGTAGCAACCTTGGGCTGAATACCGAACACTGCAGTGAACCAGTCAAGGGCTGTTGTAATACCGTGAGAATAATGGGTGGTCAGACGATGGTTGGTCTCAAGAAGTTCCACTCTGCGGGCGGTACCCTTAGACATATCGCCATAAGTTGTATTCCAGGTGAAGTCCTGTACCGGGGTACGACCATAAGCAGTGAAGAACTGCTGTCTTACACCGGAATTCAGCATGGAATCGTTCACGGTAGCCTGTTTATAATCTCTGAAATAGTTGAACTCATCATATCTTGCCTGCAGCATTAAGAGGTTATGGAATTCTATATTCTGCTCATCTACTACATTATCGCCGAATACCTCACCACACTGAAGTACAATTGCTGCATGGTCCTGACATGCTGCAGCCACTGACCAGCCTGCCCAGGTTCCCATGGAATGACCGGTGATTGCAACCTGATCTGCTCTGACAAAAGGCTGAGACTGTAACCAGTGGAATGCATCAATACCACCCATGGAACTATCTCTTAATCCGTCTGCCTTCGCATCAATTGCAACTCTGGTGTTCTCATTGGTAGACTCTGCTTCACCCTGGAAGAATGACAGGGTAGAGAAGTTCATCATTACTAAGAATCTCTTCGGGCCGGACAGTGAGGTCTTCACTGTAGTCTCGGTTCCGTCCGCTGACTGTCCCTGAATCTTATAGGTGGTATATCCTCTGTTCTTCATGGACAGGGAGTTATAACCATGACCATACTCATCAATACACAGGGCAACCATACCCCTTCTTGCAATTTCCATTGCATAGGCCGCACTGGTCTCTCTGTCATTCTGATAGCCGTGAAGACAAAGCACCGCAGGAAGAGGATTCTCAGGAGAAGCTTCCTTCGGAATATACATTTTGTAGGTAATGGTGTACGGCATATCCGTATCCGTCACATCAAAGGATGCGGTTACCACCTTCACATTACCGAAATCCGTCTGAATCAAATTAGCAAAAATCATGCAGACCATGGTAATTG
>JAZLHG010000051.1:0-2908 GCA_045616705.1 Lachnospiraceae bacterium
ATAGCCTCTGGAACGGGATTTCAGCGCATCAAAGAAGTCATAAATAATTTCATTCAGAGGCAGCTCATACTTCAGAAGTGCACGAGTCTCCTCCATATATTCCATGCTGATATAACGGCCGCGTCTCTCCTGACACAGTTCCATAATAGAGCCTACGAATTCGGAAGTCACCATGATCTCCGCATTTACAATAGGTTCTTCCATATAATCAATTTCGGTAGCATCCGGCAAATTGGAAGGATTGGTCAAATCAATTACTTCCCCACTGGTCTTATGAACTTTGTAGATTACGGAAGGTGCTGTGGTCACAAGATCCAGGTTATATTCTCGCTCCAGTCGTTCCTGAATAATCTCAAGATGAAGAAGACCTAAGAACCCGCATCTAAAGCCAAATCCCAAGGCAATACTGGTCTCCGGCTCATAATTCAGTGAAGCATCATTAAGCTGCAGTTTCTCAAGTGCATCTCGAAGATCCGGATACTTGGCGCCATCTGCGGGATACATACCGCAATATACCATAGACTGTGCCTTTTTATAGCCGGGAAGCGGTTCCGGACAGGGATTATCCGCCTGTGTAACCGTATCACCTACAGCGGTATCTCTTACATTCTTAATGCTGCCGGTCAAATAGCCAACCATGCCTGCACTCAATCCATCGCAAGGGAAAAACTGACCTGCTCCAAAGGTTCCCACCTCAACAACTTCGCAGGAAGCTCCGGTAGCCATCATTTTAATGGTATCACCCTTCTTCACCTGACCATCCATTACGCGGATAAAGACAATAACACCTTTATAGGAATCATAAAGAGAATCGAAAATAAGAGCCTTAAGAGGCGCATTGGGATCACCTGTCGGTGCCGGAATCTCCCGAACGATAGTCTCAAGTACGTCTTCAATTCCAATACCATTCTTGGCGGAAATTCTAGGTGCATTCTGTGCCTCAATTCCGATAATGTCCTCAATTTCATTGGCAACTCTATCAGGGTCCGCACTGGGAAGGTCAATCTTGTTAATCACCGGGAATACATCCAAATTATGATCTAACGCCAAATATACATTGGCCAGAGTCTGAGCTTCAATACCCTGGGCCGCATCTACAATCAGTATTGCGCCATCGCATGCAGCAAGAGATCTACTTACTTCGTAATTAAAGTCAACATGACCCGGGGTATCAATCAGGTTCAGAATATATTCCTCCCCATCCTGCGCCTTATATACGGTACGAACAGCCTGAGATTTGATGGTAATACCTCTCTCCCTCTCCAAATCCATATTATCAAGAACCTGCGCCTGCATTTCCCTGCTGGTAAGCAAACCTGTTCGTTCAATAATACGATCGGCGAGAGTGGATTTACCATGATCGATATGGGCTATAATACAAAAATTACGGATTTTACTCTGATCCATAAATACTCCTCATCAATTAGAAATTTCCATTCAAAGTATAGGAGAAAACTGCCAATTTTGCAAGAAAAAGTATTGACATAAGCCGTTTCGTCTACTAAACTATACTAGTGTGTCAATTATGAAGCGTCCGTGTCCGGATTCGTAATGACATGGGAGGATTTAATCCTTACTCTATGAATGGGAGGTGTAATCGTGGCTAACATTAAATCAGCTAAGAAGAGAATTCTTGTAATTGATAAGAAGACAGAACGTAATAAGGCTATCAAGTCTAAGGTTAAGACTTATGTGAAGAAGGTTTACGCTGCTATCGACGAGAACGATAAGGTTGCTGCTGAGGTTGCTCTTAAGGATGCTATTTCTGAGATCAGTAAGGCTACATCCAAGGGTGTATATCACAAGAGTACTTCATCCAGAAAGATTTCCCGTTTAACAAAGGCAGTTAACGCTATTCAGTAATCACCTTTTAGGTAATAAATAAGAATCGATTCATACCGTCATGTGAATCGATTCTTTTTTGTTGTTCTTTATTATTCTTAACAATTACTCTTCTGTCTTAAATCCTTCGATAATCTCTCTAATGGACAGCTCATCCAAGAAATCATCTTCTTCATCAAAATAAGACTCTTCCGAAGATGCCTCATCCGATTCCACAGAACTCATAGACTCAATCATATCTGCAACTTCAGCAGTGTCTGTATCCAGCACAGCATCCGCAGAATCCGCAGGCTCTGTCACATCTTCGAGTCCTGCTACATCCTCAAGTTCTGCTACGCCCTCAGACTCACTCATATCCGCACGATCAGCCTTAGGCGCAGTATTCGAAATCTCTCTCACACTGGACTCGCGATTTCTTCTCTCCTTCTCAATCTCTTCGCCCAGAAGAACCGGAGAAATGGAAGGATCTGCTTCGAAGGGATATACAACTCCAAAGGCCTCTCTTAAGTTATCCATAATCTGCATCATAAGGAGAATAGTGGCATGCGGCAATTCTTCACATTCCACCCATCCATTACGAATGGATCTCATTGCAGACTGTACTTCATATTCATATCCAGTCACCTGATAAGGTGCAGTATATTCGGCAATAACCTTACGTTCCAGGTTATAGGCACGAACGGTTTCGAAATTAATAATATTCTCAACTTCAATATAGCCATTTGTACCGTGAATAACCGCTCTTCGATCTGTCTCAGCAAGCATCGTAGAGAAAAGGGATGCCATTCTACCATCGGAATAGGTAAGAATAATAGTCTCCTGTGCATCTACTCCGGAAGGAAGCTTTGTACAGGAAGCTGAAATACCCGATAAATCATTGCCAAAAATCATGGAAGCAAAGTGAATGGCATAGCAACCTACATCAAGTAACGCTCCACCTGCCAGTTCCGGACGAACCAAGCGTTCTTTACCCTCCATAGGGAATCCAACATTAACAGTCATGGAAGTAATTCTTCCAATCATCCCGGATTCCACAAGTTCCTGAATCGTAGTCAACATGGGCATA
>JAZLHG010000052.1:0-7791 GCA_045616705.1 Lachnospiraceae bacterium
GGTCACATAAATTACGCCCTTGTCATGCAGGAACTGCAGAGTCTTCACATAGTCCTTATTCAAGGTGCAAAGGGGTGTATTAATGCTGATATTTAGGCCTGCTGCCAGTGCGTTCTCAATACCCGCAACTGTATGAGCATACTGATTTGCACCAACCAGCTTATTATGAATCTCCTCATTTTCGGAGTAGAATGTAATCTGTACACTATCCAGCGATACCTTCATCAGCTCATCACAGTATTCTCTTGTAAGCTTAATACCATTTGTATTCAGCCTGGTCACAAACCACTGTGCCGCATCAATGAGTTCTACCAAATCTTCTCTCATAGTGGGCTCACCGCCGGTAAAGGTAATCTGGGGAATGCATGCTTCCCTACACTTGACTATAATCTGCTTCCATTCTTCGGTAGAAAGTTCCTGTTCGGAAGCCTGCTCCTGTCCGGCCGCATAGCAGTGTACGCACTTCTGGTTACAGTGCCACTGTCCTTCCTTGGTCATGGCAGACACCATTAAATCCATTCTATGAGGTGCGCGCATAAAGGGAGCATAGTCAGCCATATTCATATAACCCACTTCTGCCGCAGGAATCTTACCTCTTGCAATATCGGTAAAGGTCTCCATAATCAGACGAATATCCTTGCGAATCAATCCTGCCGGCACAAAAGGGAATACCTTACGAACATCGGCAATGGTTCTTTTAAGAATTAACTCCGTCTCCACTTCCGTCACTTCCCGTCCCGCGAAGAAGTTCACTTCCTTAATAAACTCTGCCAGTACAACCGTCCAGGAGATTCCCACCGGAATCACATCCTGTCCGTTAATGATTGCCACACTATGTGTAATATCTCCATCCGCAATGGGAGGAATCAGGTGAATACGTACCACGCCCGGTCCTTCCGGGTTCAATGTGGTATGCATTACTTCCGAGAAATTCTCTAAATAATTACGAATTCTGCGATTTAATTTCATACTTGTACCTTCTCCCAAATTCTTCTCAAATGAGCTCAAAATATCAGAGCCCATACATTGTAATTTTAACTCTAAATATGCTAAAATACAAGAAAAGGCAGTTAGTGCCATATAATTCGGAGGGTTCACTATGAACATAGCGATTTATCCCATCGCCCTTGTGGGAATGATTCTTCAAGGGATATTTATCAAAGCGGAGCATGACGAGAAATATGTCCTTGCGGATGTTTTAAAAGGTCTTGCCGCTTTTTGTTTTGTCTTAATCGGTATTCTGGGTTACACCTCCACCACCACTACATCCTTTGGATGCAAGATTATGGTTGGATTGATTTTCGGTATGATCGGAGATATTGTAATGAACCTTCGTTTTGTGCTGAAAGAGAATGGTCAGAAGGCATTTCTTCTTGGAATCCTTGCTTTTCTGATCGGACATGTACTGTATCTTGCGGCACTGATTCCTCTCACATCCCATCTTCTCGCCTGCATCATCATCGGCGGTGTGCTTGCAGCAGGTCTTCTTGCCTATATTTTCTGCACAATGGATGTGAAGATTGCTTTTAAGATATTCGGTGTATTTTATCTGGGTGCTGTGATTATCATGACCGTGATTGCTCTTGATATCGCGATTTTTGCTCCTACTGCTCACAACTTAATCTATGCGATTGGAGCTGTTTTATTTACAGCATCCGATATTGTTCTGATTTTTAACACTTTTAGCGGTGTAACAAGATTTCCGTTAAGAGTTACCAATTTATCACTTTACTATTTGGGCCAGCTCCTGATTGCAGCTAGCTTATTTGTACTTTATTAAGGAGGATTATCATGACAAGAAAAGCATTATTTATCGGCGGAACCGGTACCATCTCCATGGGCATCACCAGATTACTGGCTGTAGATGACCGTTGGGAATTATATCTGTTAAACCGCGGCAACAGAACAGAAGAACTTCCTGAAGGTATTCAGGTTATTAACGCAGATATTAACAACGAAGCTGACGTACTTAAGAAGTTAGAAGGTATGCACTTTGATACTATTTGTGATTTTATCGGATTTACCGTCGATCAGGTAGAACGTGATTACAGAATGTTTAAAGGCATGACAGACCAGTATATGTACATCAGCTCCGCAAGTGCCTACAACAAGCCTTGCAGAGATTACAGAATAACAGAAGGTACGGCTCTTGCCAATCCTTACTGGCAGTACTCCAGGGATAAGATTGTATGCGAGCGCTTCTTAATGGATAAATACCAGAACGAAGGTTTCCCTGTAACCATCATTCGTCCCAGCCATACCTATGATGACCGTTTCATCCCTTTGGGTGCACACGGCCCCAAGGGTTCCTGGTCTGTAGCTAAGAGAATGTTAGAAGGCAAGCCTGTGCTGATTCAGGGCGACGGTACATCCCTTTGGACCATGACCTGGAATGAAGATTTTGCTCGCGGTTTCATCGGCCTTATGGCGAACCCTCACGCAATTGGCGAAGCCATCCAGATTACCTCCGATGAGACACTTACTTGGAATCAGATATACAAGGCCGTTGCCGATGCACTTCATGTAGAGCTGAAGCCTTATTATGTTCCCTCTACCTTCCTGGCAGAGGTTGCTGATCCTTCTTATGATTTAGAGGGCGGACTATTAGGTGACAAGTGCCACTCTGTTGTATTTATCAACGACAAAGTGAAGAAGCTGGTTCCTGATTTCGTATGTCCTACCCGTTTCGATCAGGGCATCAAGAAAACCGTTGCCAACATCTTGGCTCACCCCGAATTCCAGGTAGAAGATCCGGAATTCGATGCTTTCTGTGATCGCGTGATTGACGCTATGGAAGCAGCCAAGAAAGCAATCAAGAACGCATAATCATCAATTTAGAATGCGTTTTAGAATAGGTCGTGCACCATAAATACACAAACTAAAAGGGTATCACCGGTTGATACCCTTTTACTATATACTGTTATTATCAACTCCATATTTATTTCACCGTTGATAATCGTTCTTTTTCACGATTGATCATATCCTGAATCGCACCCTTATTGGTCAGACTCTCCTGTCCGCTCTCTGAGATATCCGCAAACTGATCAAAAATATCCTGTTTACTCTGAAGGAGCTCCCAGATTCTCTCATCTACTGCATCATCACACAACAGTCTATGTACCATAACCGTATTAATCTGCCCCATTCGATAGGATCTGGCGATCGCCTGATTCTCAATGGAAGGTTTCAGCTGGGGCTCGCAGAAAATAATCACGCTTGCTGCCTGAATATTCAGTCCTGTACCACCTGCCTGAATCTGAGACAGCAGAATCGCACCGCCTTCATGAGCCGTGAACCGATCGATGACATCCTGTCTTGCCGTCGGAGGAATGGAGCCGGTGATGGGACCGTAGAGGTTATCCTTCTGGCCATAAATCTTCTTCACCTGCTCGATGGTATTGATATAGAATGAGAAAATAATAATCTTCCGGCCGTTTGCCAGATATTCATCCACCAGTTCCTTCATGCGGATGACTTTGCCGGAGTCTTCCGGCTTCTCAACTTTAAAGGACACCTGTCTCATTCCGTTGAAATCGTTTGCAATCGCATATTCCAAATAGAGCTTCTCTTCCTGGGAGCTCATGGAACACCACTCCTCATATTCCACTTTCTCAGGAAGTTCGTTCAGAACGTCTTCTCTGGTTCGTCTGAAATAGACAGGCGCTATTTTGCGCCTGAAATCCTTGGCTTGCGCAATTGACGTACTGCCGTATACGCTTCTTGCCACCTCTGGCTGAAGGTTACTTAACAGGAAACACATCTCTTCCACATTGTTCTCAATAGGCGTTCCGGTCATAAACAGCACTCTATCGGTATGCCGTCTGAAGTAGAGTAAATTGGTGGTTCGCTCTGCTTCCGGATTCTTCACGTAATGGGCTTCATCTGTTACCAGCATGGAATACTTAAATTCCTTGTCAGGAAAATAAACCTTCTTAAGCGTCTCGTAAGTTGTTACACCTACGTCACCCTCCTGAATCCATAAATCAAACTCTTCTTCTGCCATTTTGCCATGAATCTTATGTACCGTAAGATCACTGAACTTCTCAATCTCTCGTACCCAATTCACAATGACACTGGCAGGACAGACCACGAAGAAATGGGTACCACCGTTATTGCGAAGCGCCACCATGGAAGCAATGGCTTCTACGGTTTTGCCAAGTCCCATTTCATCTCCAAGAAGCACTGCTCCCTGATTCAGAATATACTGAACACCATATACCTGGTAGGGCCGTAGTTCACAATTTAAGCCCTGCAGATTCAGCTCTACTTCACCTACCGCAACGGCAAGTTCTTCGGACATACCGTTGTGGATAGCGATTTTCTGAGCTGTGCTCAGTTCATCGGTATCACCACCGGCACCTCCGCGAATATTCTCAAGTGTTGCATAATAGCCTGCCGCATTAACAGCATAATCCTCCCAACACTCCTTCGTATTCACACTGTTTAACTTCTTACTGCGGCCAGACAGTTCCTGAGCCTGCTGTGCATATACACCGGACGACAGACGATTCAATTCCGCCATGGCATCCAGAGCCTTTTTACGATTGGCTCTACCGGTAAATGCCCACGACAATCTGTTTCTTGCAGGCTTAGACTCCTGCATTAGCCTTGCAATCTCTTCATGGGTCTCTTCGTAGACTTCGGATGCTTCACCACTGATTGCACCGGCAGACTTGGCCTGATACAGACTCTTCACTAACTTCCCATGATTACCATGTTTATCGTCGGCATTGATTGTAATGGTAACATTGTTCTCAACACTCTCTACAATCTCATCTACCAGTTTCTTGGTTGCTGCTGCCGACTTGGGACCTACTCCGCTAACGCCTTCCAGCTTATTGATATTCTTGCGGGACAGTTCGTAGACATTGGTGTAGCCTGCATCCTTAAGTGCCTGCACACGGATTCCCTGCTTGGCTTTACTTAGTTCATCTATAGGAATACTCTTCAGTTCCTCTTCTGTTGATTTGGCCGTTATTCGTCTTGCCGTACGAAGCACGTCCTGCGTATAGTTCTCTGCTACCCCACTCAGTTTGGCATACTGTTTATCCAGTTGTTGTACCGATTTAGCCGCCTTACGCGCTTCACTGAAATTCGGTTTATTCATTGAGTCGTTCCTTCCCTGATTAAATCAGAATTCCTTCCACATGGTCCAGCTCATGCTGTATAATCTGCGCGGAGAATCCTGCATATTTGCCCGTTCGTTCCACGAAATTCTCATCTAGATACTTCACTTCAATCTCTTCGTAACGGGTTGTCCTACGTTTGCCAAGAAGAGACAGGCATCCCTCTTCCGTCTGATAGGGCTTGGATTTACTGATAATCTTGGCATTAATCATGGGAAACTGTAAGAACCCAAGACTCACTGCAATGATATTCTTATTCACTCCAATCATATTGGCTGCCATACCTACACACTCTTCCCGATGGGCCTTCAGTGTGTCCAGCAGATCTCTTACCACTTCTATATCTTTTTCAGTAGCTGCTTCTGACTTCTTGGTCAGAAACAGCGGATCATGAACAATATTTCTTACCATACTGTCTCCCCATTTATCATCTGATTATTAACCTAATCAATAAACTAATCGTACTCATTTTTAATAATTATACCATCATCTTGTAGGAAATGATATTACACGATACAATATAGGTGAATTTTATATAAGGAGTGTTATATGAATACTTTCTATGCAGATGGTTCCTTCCAAGAGGATTTCAGAATCTATACAAATGTCATTCAGAAATTCGGTGCTTCTTCCCCTCTTTCCGAGCGAGAAGTAATCTCCCTTGCGGCAGACGGCAATGTAGTGGCACTGAAGGCATATGGTGATTTGTATTTTAACCACAAAGTGATGCGCAGGTATCCCTATCGAGATGCCTTCGACAAATATTTATCCGCATCGGGCATTACATTATCAGAAGACGGAGACTGGCAATGTTCGGGCAGATCTTACCCCACCGCATTCTGGATGGTGGGATACTACCTGTTCACTTATCATATGGACGGCTTCCTGCTAAACTGTGAGGACATTCCCGCAATTGAGCAGTTAACAAGATCAGCACGTCTTGCTATGGCATTACAACTGGCTAAGGCCTGTATTGATTCCGCCCCTGCTCCCGGTGCCTACAATCTGATTGGAAGAATTCTTACAGAGCTTTCAGAGGATGCAGCATTGTCTGCTGAAATGAATTTGGATTTAGTCAGCTGTCTTCCTGAACTTAGTCGCACTCCTCTTGCACTCGTTGCAAATGACTATTTTGTCAAGGCAGCTGAATGCGGATACGTATATGCCTGCAACAATTTAGCCACTAGGGAGATTTCTTCTCTCCTTATATTAGCAGATGCCTACAAGGCGGAAAGTAATACCAATCCATCCTCTAATCAAGTTACGGATTCTATTACAGATCAAATTACAGATCAAATCACAGAACATATTAAGAATTATATTCATTATCTGACCATTGCAGCTGACCGTTTCGAACCTTATGCTGCCAATCGTCTCGGGTTATTCTATCTACATGGTGAGATTAAGGTCCCTGGCGAGTCCCATACGCTCTATTACCGAGACTACTGCAATGTACAGCTGGCCAAGGAATATTTCACCAAGGCAACCATTCATCCCGACATTAATTCTGCATGGGCATACTTTAACCTGATTAAGTATTTCCCTAAGGATTACAATGCGAACATTGATTTGCTAAATGAGCACATGGAGTATATCAAGCAGCTAAATCCTGACGTATACGATATTGCGATTGAATTATAATGAAGAAGAAATATTTTATTTTTGCGGCAGTTGCCGCTGTTCTGATAAACATGATACCGATTCCGGTCCATGCAGACGATGTAAGCGATGATACTGCAAAACGCATTTATGCCACACTAATTGAAGAAGGATACTCCCATGCAGGAGCCTGTGGAATTCTTGGGAATGTAGCAGTTGAGAACCCGCAGTTCGATCCCAATCTTGAATCGGCTGATGGGAACTACTACGGATTGTTTCAGTGGTCCAATGTTGGTGAGCGAAGAAGTAATTTAATTAAATACTGCAGAAGTAGGCTTCTTAAGCACAATCTGATTACCGGCCAATTGGCATTTGCCTTCCATGAGTTAAGGGGCGGCGATTCTATTGCTTCAAGAATAGATTCTTACTTACGGGAAACAGATGATGTAGCAGAAGCTGCCATGGAGTTTGCTGCCGGATTTGAACGATGCATTGGCAAAACCTCCAATGCGGACAACGATGGAATCTATACCGGAACCATTTATCCGGAACATTACAATCGAACCTACCAAGCTCTGAATCTCAGAATAGAAAAGGCCAATTATTACGATAATCTGTTTCGTGAACTTCCCTTAGATAACAAGCTTCAATTTGAGATTGTTGAGAAGCCGTCGATTCTTAGTCGTGTAATTACATTTCTTGCAATCCTTATTGGTGCTGTTGGAATCTATATTCTGATTCGCTTTATGCCCAGAAGATATAGACGAGTCATTATAAGAATAATCATTCGAATACGCAAAGCATTTAGAAACGACAAATTATAAATTCACATGCAAATACCTTAAAATATGGAATTAAGTAGAGGAATTAATAAGACATCAGTAAGGGATTATCCAGCCTAGTTATCAGAACATTATATAGCGTTGTACCAAGTGCAAAAAGAGGATTCTCGTTTGAGAATCCTCTTCTATATGTACAAAATAATGTACGAAATAATCTGCTAAATTAACCCTTAACTGAACCAAGAGCAACACCGGCGGTGATGTACTTACTAAGTAAGAAGTAT
>JAZLHG010000053.1:0-4235 GCA_045616705.1 Lachnospiraceae bacterium
CCCAAACAATTAACTCTCCGTTAATATACCTAAATATTTACCCATTTTACCCTTCATCTTCTGAAGTGCCTTTGTATGAAGCTGGGATACTCTGGACTCAGAAACCTCCAGAATATGACTAATCTCTTTTAGTGTCAGTTCTTCATAATAATACAGAAGAACAACTTTTTTCTCCTTTTCTGTAAGAAGTTCCAAGGCTTCAAGAAGCATTTTCTTAAGTTCTTCTTTCTCGATTGCTTCTTCTGGACGCTCGGGCTGTGATGATAATCCTCTATTATCAGCCACATCGCTTCCCTGCTCCACAAATTCATCCAATGAAACCAGATTCGTGACCTTCATTTGAGACTGCCACTCATCATACTCACCCTCAGAAATACCCAAAGCTGCTGCTATTTCCTCATCGGTAGCATTACGACCGGTATTTAACTCTATTTCTTTGATGGCAGCTGTAATCTGCTTCTGACGCTGCCTTACTGTACGGGGAATCCAATCCATTTTACGGATTTGATCTAGAATTGCACCACGAACACGAAGACTGGCATAGGTTTCAAACTTGACAGCCTTCGTAGCATCGAATTTATCAATTGCATCGATAAGACCGAATATACCATAACTTACCAAATCATCATACTCAACATTATAGCCAAGATACATGGACAGACGACCTGCAACCACCTTAACAAGCGGCGCATATTCCATAATAATCTTCTCTCTGAGTTCTGATGATGGATTAGCGGTATAATCACTCCATAACTTTAATTTGCCTGCATCATCCATAGGCCCCTCCTAAATAACTGCCCTCTCAGTTATTATTCACCCTTTAAGAATTCCTCTCATTATTCTCTTCCGGGTTCTCTTCCTCATTATTCTCTTCTTCATCGCTCTTCTCAACGACTTCCCCATCAGGTCCAACCGCATCTTCCCCCGGTAAATGTACCGAATCAAGAATTGCTTTTGCAATTAGTCCCAGAATCAGAAAAATAATAAGTACAATAATCAATGCACTTAGCATATCCCTAAAACTATAGTGATTGATATACGTTACAATACATGTTGCCGACCCTGCCAATAACATAATTAACGCAGGAATTTTTCTTGTATTCATATACTATCCTAAATTGTTTTAACGTCTCTTCCCACAGCCTTAATCACAAAATCACCGGTTTCCGGATAAAAAATAACTGTACGACCATAATTCGCACCGGTATCTTGTGCAAGGATAGGAATTTTCATTTCTTTGAGAATACGCACAACTGCATCCGCATTTCGCTGACCAACCGCCATAAGGTCATTCTTGGTCTGCAAAGCAAACATCTGTGCACCACCGGCTATCTTAGCAACCAGTCTGGCCCTGTTTGCGCCGGCAGCAACAACTACACGAACAAGTTCCGCTATACCGGTATCTGCGAACTTCGGAATTGATGTTCCGCCCTGCATCGATTTACTGTCTGGAAGCATGATGTGTGCAAGTCCGCCAATTTTGGTTACAGGATCCCTAAGTGCTATACCAACACAAGAACCAAGTCCCAGTGTCGTAATGGAATCCGGACTCTTGCAGACTTTTAAATCTGCCATTCCAACTTTTATCATTTCACCCATACTGACAACCTATAATTACATACCAATAGAAGATAGAATTTTATCGTATGATTCCAAATCCGGAACAAGAATAAAATATCCATCAAGCTGAACGTCATCTGAAAATGCTGTCTGGATTAACAGAATCTTATCTCCTATTGCACCAAACTCAATTGCAGGTACACTCATAATTGCACCTGCCATGTCTATACTGATTGCCGGTACAGACGGATAAATTGTGAGACCTGTCAACATTGATAAGGAAGACAAATATGATCCGGTAATGATATTGCCGATTTCCTTCAATGCCGACAATTCAATATCTGTAAATTCCCCTTCGGAAAATGGAGTACCCATAAGCTTGGATACAAGAATTCTCGCGGATTTCTCTTCAAGTAGGAACATGATGCTACCGGTAATATCACCCTCAACCAAAAGGTAAATACCAGCCATGAGCTGTTCCTCTCCACCCATTACTTCTCCAACTTCGGAGAATTCCAAAAGTGCAACCTTCGGAACCTTCATATCAACCTTCTGATTCAATAGCTGCGCCAATGCCGTCGTTGCATTACCGGCACCGATATTGCCGATTTCCTTCAGAACGTCAAAATAAATTCCGTCCATGTTGTTCAAATCTACTTTACTCATACAGAACCCCTAATCAGTGATATTTCTAATCAGAAATAACCTTTTCTAAATCAAACAATGAAATCAACGTATCATTTGCCTTGCCAATACCCTTAATATAACTGGCAGCATCCTTTTTAGATGTTGTAACGGAATCAACTTCATCATCCTGGATGGTAACAACTTCTCTAACTTCATCAACTACCACACCAATCGGGGCATTTTCCAGTTTAACAATAATAATTCTGGTATTATTAGTAATTACATCATCCTCGAGTCCAAGCTTACGACGAAGACTCATTACAGGAACAACCTCACCACGAAGATTAATTACACCATTAAAATGCTTCTGTACATGAGGAACTCTAGTAATACTCTGCATACGAACAATGTTCTCAATAAACTTAATATCAACACCGTACTGTTCCGCACCAACCTGAATTACGATATACTGTGTGCTTCCGGTACTTCCAATCGTTTTAACTGCATCCATGTCAGATTCCTCCCTTTGTTAAATCAAAACGTTTGCATCAATAATTAATGCAACTTCACCGTCACCAAGAATGGTAGCACCACTGATGATACGAGAAGAACAGTTAATATATTTACCAAGGGACTTAATAACGATTTCCTGCTGTCCCAAAAGATCATCTACCACAAGACCAGCAAGGGCATCCCCCTTCTTCACAATAGCAACGATAATATCGCTGCCCTCTTCACGTGTTGACTCAACATCAAGCACCTTGTCCATACGAACAATAGGAATAACATTGCCTCTTAAATGGATAACTTCCTTCGCCTCTACATATTTAATATCTTCCGGCTTAATGTTCTCAATGGTCTGAATGGAACCAAGTGAAAGTGCATATTTCTCACCACCAACAGAAACCATAAGAGCCTGAATAATTGCCAGTGTAAGCGGAAGTCTGATTGAGAAAGTAGTTCCCGCACCAAGCTTGGTCTTAACTGATACATCACCACCAAGTGCTTCAATCTTAGATTTAACAACATCGAGACCAACGCCTCGTCCACTAACATCTGTAACCTGCTTAGCAGTTGAGAAACTGGGCATGAATAAGAGATCAATAATCTCCTTATCACTCATAGCCTCACCCTGTTCAGGGGAAATCGTACCTCGCTCGATTGCTTTCGCCCTAACAGCTTCTACATCAATACCATTACCATCGTCCCTTACCTCAATGACAACGTTATTACCATCCTGATAAGCATCTAGGAAAATAGAACCAACTTCAGCCTTACCTCTCTGCTTACGAAGTTCATTAGACTCAAGTCCATGATCGGCAGAGTTACGAAGTAAATGCATCAAAGGATCACCAATCTCATCTACTACAGTACGATCAAGTTCAGTCTCCTCACCGGACATAAACAGTTCCATCTTCTTGTTGAGCTTCTTAGATAAGTCTCTAATCATTCTAGGGAACTTATTCACTACGCTCTCAATAGGTACCATTCGTACCTTCATAACAGACTCATGAAGGTTTGTTGTTACACTCTCAAGATACTCAATCTGCTCATAGAAACCATTATTCTCAGAAGCTCCGTTTGCAGAAGAAGAAACAGATACAATAGAGTTCTTGGCAATAATCAACTCACTGACAAGATTCATAAGTACATCAAGTTTCTCAATATCCACACGAACCGTTCTGTTAACGACCGGTTTACCGGCTGCTGCGGGCTTCTTCGTTGTTGTCTCTTTCGTAGCAACTGCTGTTGTAGGTTCTTCAGTAGGTTTCTCTACAGGCTTCTCTTCAACAGTTCCCACTTCATCTACAACGGCTTCCGAGCTTGCTGCAAAAATACCACAATCTGCTGAAATTGCCTCGCCGACAGCACGATCAATTTCAGATACACTCATAATTGCCGATTTAATCTTATCAAAAGATTCAGAAGTAATAATATATACACTGAAATCAAAGTCAAAGTGCTCATCTTCGATATCTTGAACACTGGGACTTGAATTAATAATCTCGCCCAATTCCTCTAAAGCCTTAAACACTAGAAATGCACGC
>JAZLHG010000054.1:0-2541 GCA_045616705.1 Lachnospiraceae bacterium
CCGCCACCATGCGATTAGTCGACCGGTTATGGTGTAGGTTGCTACTTTACGGCCACCGTAATTTCCGATTCCTACAAATTCCACAGATGCTTTGCCTGTTGCCCTGTTGTTCTTATAGGACGCAGAATCGATGATATAACCTCCACCTTCTACCAGGTCAACACCGTTTACCTTAATAGATTGAATGTCTGATTCAGATATGGTAATGGGCTTATCATGATTATAAATCTGGTTATGGATTTTAATCTTGGCAGTTCCCAGGTTGGATCTTACAATTCGGTAGGTATAACTCATATCCTGTGGTTTGTAATTACCGGTACCGATAATGACCATCTTAATCTCTGTTCCCGCATCCGGAATGTCTGTTGTCTCTACAGCGCTTCCAATGCTTCGACGTTCTGTGGTTCCGTTTATCTGTGGAACATCTGCGAAAGTATATCCGTCGAACCCGGCATACTCATATCCGATTACCACGTAGTCCTTATTTACCTTTAAGTTCTTGCCATCCACGTCCGTAAGCACAGGAACCGCCTTCCAGACATTCGCTTTACTCTTATACACAATTGTCGGCACGGACAGTTTCACATTCTCTGACTTCATATCAGCAGGTGTAATCCGGAAGCTATCGATAATATTACCGGCATAATTGCCCTTGAATGTGATCTTGATATAAGGAAGCTGACTCTCCGTCATATCTTCCGTGCTCACACCATTATTCCGACTGATGGTAAGCTTGTAATCCTTACCGTTTACAAGTTTTTTATCGCCAATTGCGGTATCATAGAGGACTACCTGCGGAAAAGCACCCTTCTTATGATATCCGATAGAGATCTCGCTTAAGTCACCAATCTCCACTTCCGTACCTGCATCGTTTATATATGCTATTTTCAGACGATGATCATCGTCTGTTGCCATATCATACGCACTGATTAAATATTTGGCCTTCACAACCCCGGTATACCCATTGATTCCGTTAATCTGAACCGTTGCTTTGCCAATACCGTTTATATTCTTATAGCTTACGGTATAGTCACCATGAATGCCGTCATCACTATACTGAAGGGCATAGTCCCCCAACATCACATAGGAATTTACAACGCTGGCATAGGATACAAATGCCTGCTTCACATCCTCTTCACTACCGGTATAAATTCGATTCTTCAAGTTATAAATCTTAGCCCCTGCAAGGCTTCGTCCCGTGATTTTGAAGGTCGCCTGCTTGCTTCCGCTGAATCTGCCACCATCTACAGCACTTATGATCACAGTCGCCGTTCCCACCGCTTTATTATTACTGTAGGATAAGGTGTAATCCACATCCTTTGTCAGGAGCACCTTCTTATAGTAGACATCCGGCTGTGGACACATACCGAGTCCGGTATCTACAAGGGACTGATCATATTCTTGGCTGTCTATTTTACCAACGGTGACCGTACTCATACTGATGGCATTTACAATGGTCTCCATCACTGTAATACTGCCGGTGTATCCACCACGTCCACTGATTACAATAGGGTAAGTTCCCGGAAGCTGATAGGCACCGGCACCCTTCTGGGGATAGCTTAAGGTGTAATCCGTGTTCTTATTAAGAACCTTGCCATCTCTTGTTACCACCGGCTCTCCGGCTATGGTCTTGCCATTGTAGACTGTCTGTACATCGGTTGCTGTAATGGTCGGACTTTCTAACTCCATAGGAACAATCGAGAAATAAGAGGTGGCCTTACCGCTATAATTCCCTTTACCGATTACGAGTGCATAAGGAGCCTTCGTAGCTGTGGAATCTGCAACTGCTTTATTGTTCTTATAAGTAACCTTATAATCTACACCTTCTGTCAGAAGGTAGTATTCCGCATCTGCACCTTCTACAGCCACCGAATCATATACCCTGATGCTTGGCGTTACTGCCTTACCGGTATAGACCACATCTCCAATGGGCTCCACGAAGAAGCCCCGCCCGCCTTCCTCATAATATGGATACAGTGTGGTGTTTACTGCAGATATTACAGTATGCTCATCGAATCTGCTGCCACGTCCTTCCGGCTGTGTATACCAGCCTACAAAGGATTCACCGGCAATATCCGGCGCACTTGGCGGGGTAATGGTTCCACCGTAGTCTGTGGTTAACGCTTTTAGTTGCACGTAAGAACTGCCACTTCTCTTCATGAAGGTTACATTGCAGTTTGCAACCGTAATTCTGTAAGTATCCCTATAGGTTCTATAATCTGTTGTAATAGCCGCTGTAATAGTTACGGAAGCTGCCGGCGCCACACCGGTAACCACACCACCCTCTACAGTGGCTGCTGCCTGGTTAGAGCTGGTCCATACAACCGCAGTTGAATCGGTAGTATTCTTGGGCCAATACTCTGTCGACAGGTTAACACGCTGTCCAACCGCAATTTCTGTAGCAGCAGGCTTCGCCGTTCCGATTTCGGTTCCATCCTGCCGATACATTTCCTGCTCTGCTGCAGGGTCCGTCAATCGAATCCCTGTAATAGGCGCAATTACATGAATCTCACAGGTAGCTACTGCGGTTACATTAGCCTT
>JAZLHG010000055.1:0-1766 GCA_045616705.1 Lachnospiraceae bacterium
CCTCAAATTCCACAGTTCTCTTATAGTATAACCGCGTACAATATTATTATATTATCATAAATTGCTAATGAACCGCTTAATAGCCGATTCATTACTTATCCAAGAATCGCTGAGTCAGATGTGAACTCCTGACCGCTCACCTTCTCAAATTCATGAAGAAGCGCTTCTACAGTAAGCTTCTTCTTCTCTTCTCCGCGAATATCAAGAATAATCTTACCGTCATTCATCATAACCAAACGATTACCATGCATAATTGCATCCTTCATATTGTGTGTAATCATGATGGTTGTTAAATTAGACTTGCTAACAACCTTCTCCGTAGCTTCCAATACCTTGGCTGCTGTTTTAGGGTCAAGCGCCGCGGTATGCTCATCAAGTAACAGTACCTTGGGCTTAACAAGGGTTGCCATAAGAAGAGTTAATGCCTGTCTCTGTCCACCGGAAAGAAGTCCAACCTTAGTGGTCATACGATCCTCAAGTCCTAAATCAAGGATAGATAACAATTCTCTATAAGAAGATAAATCACTCTTACTAAGATTGGTCTTAAGACCTCTCTTCTTGCCTCTTCTCTGTGCAAGTGCTAAGTTCTCGTCAATCTGCATTGTTGGAGCCGTTCCCATCATAGGATCCTGGAATACTCTTCCGATATATGCAGCTCTCTTATGTTCGGGAAGAGAAGTTACATCTTCACCGTCAATAATAATCTGTCCGCCATCCAAAGGCCAAACACCTGCAATAGCATTCAGCATGGTTGACTTACCGGCTCCGTTACCACCGATAACGGTAACAAAATCACCTTCTTCTAAATTCAGTGATAATCCCTTAAGGGCAGCCTTCTCATTAACCGTTCCGGGATTAAAAGTCTTATAAATCTCTTTAATTTCAAGCATTTACTTATCCCCCTTCTTCACATTTTTAACGAAAAGTCTGTTTTTCCAATAAGGAAGTGCCAGGAACAGGGCTACAACCAGAGCGGATAATAACTTCAAGTCATCCGTTGACAGACCCAGTCTTAATACGACCTGAATTACTACGTAGTAAATAATGGCTCCACATACACATCCAATCAACTTCGACCAGAAAGACTTAAACACCTTACCAAATACAACCTCACCGATAATAACTGCAGCAAGACCGATTACGATTGCACCACGGCCCATATTAACATCTGCAAATCCCTGATACTGCGCAAGAAGTGCACCACTTAATGCTACAAGACCATTAGAAAGCATCAGTCCTAATACCTTCGTGGAATCTGTATTAATACCCTGTGCTCTTGCCATATTGCCGTTCGCTCCGGTTGCTCTTAAGGAAGCTCCGATTTCAGTACCGAAGAACCAATAAAGAAGCGCAACGATTACAATAATAAACGCAATCAACACGAGCATAGGATTGTTCAGTCCAATCTCTCTTACATATCTTGCGGAAGCCCATAATTTATACTTATCAACACTGATAGGAAGATTGGACTTACTTCCGTTATCTGTACCCCATCCCATGATATGAAGATTTATGGAATAAAGACCCAACTGTGTCAGAATACCTGCAAGAATGGGAGGAATTCCAAACTTTGTATGGAAGATACCTGTAATCAGGCCTGCAATCAATCCGGCAATGACTGCCATCAGCAGGCTAAACCACATAGGCATATGGTTCAGCGTGAGAATTACGCACACTGCACCACCTGTACATAAAGATCCGTCCACGGTAAGATCCGCCACATCCAGAATCTTATAAGTAACATAGACACCAATTGCCATAATACC
>JAZLHG010000056.1:0-1708 GCA_045616705.1 Lachnospiraceae bacterium
GAACCTCTCTGTAATCTTCTCGGATTACAGCAGGATCCATAAAATAATCTTTTAACATGCGAAGAACTTTGGTTGCCTGGGATACCATCTTCACATTGGATACCTGATCGTCCTCTCTCCAGGATACAGGATAGAATCTGGCATCGATATTGTAATATTCCAGAGCCATCACCATGCAGTAGTTAAACATCAGATTATCCGGGAACATTTCATAATATTTGCTTCTTAGGGAATCAACATTGTACATGTTAAGGCCGCTTCCCAAATCGTAAATCTTACGTCCCACAACTGCAGCAAACAGGAAATCATATACCAGATTGCCAAAGGTTCTGAATGTAGAATAGCCTACCAGTTTAGAACCTAACATAAAGCGGGCTCCCAGAATGCAATCATGCTTACGATAATATTTACGTTCCAGAACCGGAAGGAAATCCTCAATGGAGCCCTGATCGTCACCGTGAAGCACGATGACATAGTCAAAATCATGCTCCATTGCATAGTTAAATGCAACCTTGTGAGATCCGCCCAGTCCGTAATTCTCGTGATTTCGCAGAAGATGCAGGGGGAACTCCGGATGTCTTCCAATAAATTCTGTCACTACTTCTTCTGTACTGTCCGTACTGCGGTTATTCACCACAATCACCTCAGTAATATATTCCATCACCTGCTCATTTAACTGTCCAAGCACTCTCAGAATCTGCTTCTCGCAATTGTATGCAGGAATAAATAACAAAATACGATCCATTTCTTACCTCTAATTCCAATGACTTCTTAGTCTAATTGTTTCTTTTCCAATTGTTAGTCTAACTTCTTCTTAATCGCAAACTGTTCAGGGTCAATGGGCTTTGCTTCCTCATCTCCGGAATAGCCGTAGTTGCTTGGTACAATGCTGGTCTGGTTGTAGTAATCGTATACAACCGCTTCCTTACGGTTATTACTGTAATAAGCCACCGCCCTTGCACTCTCCGATCCAATCAGATTCAGAATGGTCTGGTTGTAATGCCATTCATCCACCATATATTCAGTGGAAATGGCAGATAGGAGTGTAGTCGCTACAGAATAATAAGCACTATCTCTTCCCAGTTCTATCTGGGCATTAATCTCATCGTCAAAATAATTCTTACGCGTAATGGTACGTCCCGGAGTAATGAAGAACACCTTCTCCACACCGTTTATGAACATGGGGCGGATAATGTTATCCATATTCTCCTTATACTGGTCCTTATCACGGTTATGGATAGCATCCGATTCGCCCTGCAGCCACAGCACGTACTTGTTGCGAACGAAATAATCATTCCCCTCAAGCCACACAACCGCTCTCTTATAACGCTCCGTGAAATCAGCTGTTACAGCAGATGACATCCAGAAATCGGTATCGGTAGCGCCGGCAGATGCAGATACTGCAACAACGGGAATTCCGGTCTCCTCATAGTAGCGGTCAATAAAGGCCGATACCAGTGATCCCTTCTTGGCTCCCGGGGGATCCATAATGGCATTCAGATTGTTCTCATGAACACCAAAAGGCTCCTGAATGGGATACAGTCTGGTAGGATCGGATATTGCGCGAAATTCATATCCGTAGCCCTCCGGCACAGTAGGTGCATATCGGGTATTGCCTCCTGCTCCTGCCATGTTACTCTGGCCTGCGAAAAAAATCAGATCTACGATGATTTTACCGTCTTCGGTTCTTGCAGGCCCTTTCTCTTCT
>JAZLHG010000057.1:0-2149 GCA_045616705.1 Lachnospiraceae bacterium
ATGGCTACGATCCGACTTCTGAAGCAGAAATCCGGATACAGAAAGAGCGCCACCCATCAAAAGAGCCGCGCAGATTCTAGGTAATCGGATAGACAGAATAATCACCTGATCCGATGAATTCCCAGTAGTATTCGTAAACATTCCCAAGATTTCACTAACAGGAACTTTAACACTTCCGATTCCTAAATTCAGAATCAAAAGAAGTACCAGAACCACTGTTAGAATCAGAAATCGAATGAGTGTGGTACCACTCTTCTTCATAAATCATTCCTCATTCAAATGACTCAAATAAGTTGTATTGCCCTCTTTACCGGTGAGCGCAAGATGGAATTCCTCCATCATTTCCGCAGTACCGGTTGTCTGTTGAAACATATTCTGATGAACGCACCAGGCATTTCCCGTTTGTACTGCTCTGAAGTCTGCTAAAAGGGGATTCTTCCGGATTAAATCGTTAAGATCTGTAACATCCCCAACAATTGTACTGTTATAAAACAGGTAATCTGCATCCGCAGCGTATGCATAAAAAGATTCCATTTGCATATTCATGGTGGACAACGCATTCTCATCAACACCATCCATATGCTTAATCACATACTCTCCCCCGGCCTGTTCGATTAGTCTGACCACATAATCGCCGGGTTTCTTAATGACAACATTTCCATTTGCGGAAATATAAAATATGCAAAACGTAGGCTTATGATCCAAATTCTTACAGGATTCTTCCACCTGTTTGTACCTTCCGATACATTCCTCCATGAACTGCTCTGCCTCTTCTTCTTTATCAATCAGGAGTCCATACAGTTTAATCCATTCTGTTCTTCCAAGAGGCTCCGGCTCATAGCTGGACCGTTCTACAAGAACCGGTACATCCATCATTTCCAGCTGTTCTTCCACATCCGGTGTATGATAAATCATAGTAGATTCAATGGCCAATTCACACTTTTCATTCAGAATTGCTTCGTAGTCCGGGGCACTGTACTTGCCGCCATAACGAATTCTTTGGTCGTTCATAGCATCCACGACCTCAGGAATTGTCCAATGTTCAACATCCGTACCGCAAAAAGAAATATTCTGCAATCCATCAAGTTGTCTGAACAAATCCATTGCTGATGATGCTGCAAGATAAATATGATCTACAGGTGTATAGACCACCGTAATACCTTTCGTCAGTTCTTCCGGTACCATCTTATCTTTGGGCACAGCCAGATATCGTTCCGTATTCCCTATTGTAATCAGTTTATAGTTCCCATAGTAGTCTACAGTGAACTGGCTCGCATATTGTAATTCCATAGAGCCGGTTTTATCCCCTAACGATAAATCAGCCACTGTATTCTTCTGATGAGCACTACAGGCTGCAAGCAGTGACAACATTGCCACTGCAAGAAGCCCAAGTAAATACTTTCTCATTACAATCTGTCTCTCAATTTGCTGTTGCCTGTTCCCAATCAAACTGAAGAGTATAATCAATCAGATGGGGCTCACTCATTGCAACCGTATCTGCCTGTACAGCTGCATCTTCATTTAATGCAACCGGAATTTCGAAGCAGGAATTACCTTCTGTATTCACAGGTAAATACTTCTGATCATTTACAAGCATAAAATCATAATGCGGGCTACTGAATGTTATGGTTGCAACGGCTTGACCACCGGCAACTGTCACCTTGCAGGGGCTGTCCACGGTCGCCTTGCCGCTTCCGCCTACAAGCACAACCGGCACCATATATTCCCCATCGGCAGAGATTGCTGATATAACCTCTTCTACAGTCTCCTCCGGCACATCAGCAACCGGCTTCGGAGCCTCTTCCGAATATTCCGAAACGTTTGAAACCGTTACTTTGTGGTCATACCACTTACCCTTCTGACCTACAAGTGCCAAGTCAAATTCCTGGTCAAGATAAGGCACGGGGATATCAAATCCATATACTTCTTCGCTCTCGCCATCGTCATAAGTTACAGTATCCACTGTTGGATCAAGAATCTGTGCACCATCCTTCTTAACATCTTCTGCAAGCCCAGGATATAAATGCTCAACCTTCTTGGATAACAGGGTAATATGCATGGTCATTTGACCATTTTCCACGGTAAGTTTGCCCTGATCATGCAATGTATCGTTGATCCTAAACATAGAACTGTCCGTGTGAAACTCAGC
>JAZLHG010000058.1:0-5961 GCA_045616705.1 Lachnospiraceae bacterium
CATGGGAGTGCAGAATAGTATTAGAGCACTGGGTATTCTTGCGGTTGGTGTGATACTGCTTGTTATCGTGGGCATTGTCAGAATCGGCAATTATAAGAAGATGTTAGGGCAGAGACTACGTGTAGTGAACAACCAGGATCAGGTACAGTGCAAATATGTATTTGATGAGGAGAAGTCCCTGGTAGAAACAGACAGCAGTACGCATACACTTTATCATAAGGATATTAAGAAAATTTCGGAGACTTCCAAACTGTATGTGGTGATGTATGCCGGGAATGTATTTATTCCGGTTGCCAAATCAGGATTCGCAGATGGTGGTGAAGCTGCTTTTAGACGACTACTGACCCTAGGGTCAGTCAAACAGTAGCTTTTGAGCAACCAGTTTCTTTAACAATTCCAATTCGGCGTTATTTTTGATCTGTCCTTTTCCAACATTTAACACAACCCAAGAGAAGGAACCTACCATAGGTGCCCTTTCAAAAAGAATGAAAGTGTATTTGCCTTGTTTCTCTACCATTGCAAGATGTGACTCCTCGTGATAAGGGCCACTTCCGGAGTACTTGTGTTCGTATGCTGCTTCTGATGGGAAACCACATTGATGACCGGTATAGTTTACTTTTACTTTTTCTACGATTCGTTCAATTTTCTTCTGATTGATTTCCGTGTTATCTGCTTTTTGGGGGACTTGTTTGAGGCCTCTTGCGGCTGCATAACCCAGTATGTCGTTCAAATCATAAATATGTGGTAGATCTGAACCGCAGAGCCAACTACCATTCTTTAAATAGAAAGCCTTCATAGAATTGATGTAGGCATTGCAGTCTGTAGAAGAACTATCGGGATGCTCTTCCGGCATAAAGGTGAATATGGCCTTTGCTTCAAGTTCCGTAAGTCTTCTACAGTAGGTAGTATAAGACCGGAACAAGGGATTGGTATAAATCGATTGGCTATTTAGCACTGCCTCCCGGCAGATTTCAATATCAAGTACAGCATCCTTGTCATTTTTGGCCTGGGCCCATAGAACATACCAGCCGTCTTCGAACTTTTCCAAGTAGCAGAACGAAAAACAAAACTTTTCATTCGTGCATATGAAATACGCGGTAATATCAGGCTCATTTGTATCTTGGAAATTGGCCGGGAGTTCTACAGGGTAAGGAGAATCAGTGGATGGATGGGGATAGATGTAACTATCTTCCTCAATAAACTCTCTAAAGTTTGTGGCGTTCATTTCAAGATATTTACGAGGAACGGCTCCTAATTCAATATAATCTTTTAAATCATCATAGGTAATATGTTCATATAAGAAGGTACCTTTTGGGCGAATTCCCAAAGCACCGCTGATTGGATCAATAACAATGGGCTCGTCGGGATAACGTTTCTGTATTTCCATATAATTGATTCTTTTTGTCTGAAAAAAATCATGAAATTTGGCAACCGGTCCATCGTATATAGGTTGAATAGGAAGTTGATGATCCATAGAAAACTCCTTTATATTTGTTAAATTAATCATAACATATCTAAAACTAATTCAAAATAGGATATATATAGATGGTCTATTATATAATAGATTTGCCGTATTGCTACGGAAAGAAGCAAGAAAATATAAAAATGACAACAACAGTTTCTTGTTTGGTAAAGCCTATTTTACTATTCTGTGAGAGCAACAACGCAAACGAGAAACGGAGGAAAATAAAATGACATTAGAAGAACAGATTAAACACTACAGAAAACAGGCAGGTCTGTCTCAGGAGAAAATGGCTGAGCTTATTGGCGTATCAAGACAGGCGATTACCAAGTGGGAAAATGGAACCGGTACACCGGACATTTCGAATTTGGTAGCAATTGCGGAACTGTTCCAGATTTCAGTCGATGAGCTGTTATCCCAGGAGAAGGTTGCCAAGAATCAGTCGGAATATATTTATGAGAGTAAAACCGAGTACGATATTGATAATAAGAAGAATTACGACCTGAACCTTGGGGGAGCCAACACCGTTATATTAAAAGGTTATGACGGAGAGAAAATAGAAGTATATTTGCTATCTAACGTAATCAAGAGTATTCAGAGTGATTATAAGGTTAAGATTGATGACAATAAGAACGGCATCGATGTGGATGTTCATCGATTCAATAATGCAACGGAAGCAACAGCAAAAGAGGGATTGGTCATTAAGCTTCTTCTTCCGGCGAAATATATCGGGAAAATTGAACTTACCGTTAATGCCAAGATCGTAGAAATTGATCAGATTGAGAATGAAATCATTGAGGTTAATGGTAAAATCACAGAGGTGAAGCTACAGGGCAATAAGGGCGAAATTGAAATCGACTCTAATCTTGATATGCAGGTTAATCTACTTTCCCATGAGGGGGCATTGGAGATTAATCAGATTTCCGCAACTTCTAAGGTATTTATCCCTGAAAATTACACCTTTAGAGCAGCTGCAAAGGGGATTGCAACAAAGCTCTATTATGAAGAAGGTGGCAAGAAGGTAGATGACTTCTCAAGCCCCGAAGCAGACAATTACCTTGAGATTAACGGAATGAAGAGCGAGCTGTTAATTGTGAAGGCAGATCATACTTTTTAAGAGTTCCGCCGCTTTATCCGGTTCTTCAAATATGGGACTGTGCTTTGCCTTGCCATAGATGAATGCGTTTTCCCATGTATGTGACGTGCATCTCAAACTGGGGAAGAAAACTCCGGTAATAACAGAATCCATCATAGCCGTTATTGGAAGGATCATTGCGATTATCGTGATGGATTACATGTAATGAGATTATAACGCTTGATGTGAATCATTAAGAGTTATTTTTTACTTAAATCTTACATAAACTTGATAGTAGATTTTACATATGTAGGCTAGCCTTATCCCAAAGGAGTTTGCATATGAATAAAATTTGGAAATGGGTTGACCGCCATGATTGGTCAGATGAGGGGAAAATAAGAGCTTTTTTACTATTAAACAGTGTGTGCTGTGGATTGCTAGGGCTCCTGGTATGGTTGATACTTAGAAATTTTGCATTTCATACCGTAGCGTGTGCGATTTGTTTTGTTGGCTATCCCGGATTCTTTGTGGGATTATTCGGAGGATTCATCTTTCTGTGTAGAAACATGTGAAGGAGGACATGGTGATTTATAAAGAAATTAAAAATAATAAAGAAGTTCTGTGTCTGCTGAATAAAGGCAATCACAACCTAAAGACAATGGGTTATACCGATCACTCCTGTGTGCATTGTGAACAGGTTGCAAAAAGAGCAGCTTATATCTTAGAAGAATTGGAATTTGACAAACATACAGTGGAAATGGTCAAAGTGGCCGGATTTCTACATGACATAGGGAACGCGATTAACAGAACGCATCATGCGGAATATGGTGCAATGCTTGCCAATGAGATTCTGAAGGAAGTGACAATTACAACGGAAGATCGAATTAATATTGTATCAGCGATTGCCAATCATGATGAATCGACAGGTGGTGCGAACGACGTAATTTCCGCAGCTCTCATTATTGCGGACAAATCAGATGTAAGAAGAGACGGTGTAAATGATAAGGATCCCTCGACTTTTGATGTTCATGATAGGGTGAATTACGCGGTTACAAGTTCTAAACTGCGTGTTGATAAGGAGAAGAAAGTTATAACCCTGAATCTACAGGTAGATGAGAAGATTTGTAGTATGTATGATTATTTTGATATCTTTTTGGGACGAATGCTCATGTGCAGAGCAGCCTCGGAATTTTTGGAAATGAAATTTAAGCTATGCGTCAATGGAAGAAAAATATTGTAAATTTTACCGGAATATTACATTGGTATGATAGTGGATTTTACACAGCAATTTTAGAATGTCTCCTGTGATTAAGAAACAGGAGACATTTTTTGTTCATAATCATTATTCGAAGTGAATGAAGACGAAGTCTCAGAAAGAGAGGATATTATGAAAAAGAAAATCACAAAATTTATGGCTCTATTGGCAACCGGATGCCTTGTATGTACGGCGCTGATGGGCTGTGGAGCAGAGAGCGCATCAAGTAGCACATCGGAGAATGTTACTACTACACCAGAAGAACCCGCTGTGCAGGAAGAGACCGTAGCGGTGGCGGAGGAGACAGATACTTCGCAGGATATGAATTTATCAGGAACCATTTCTCTGGCCGGCTCAACATCTATGGAAAAGGTGTGCGAGGCACTGATGGAAGGATTCATGGAGAAGTATCCGGATATTACGGTAACTACTGAGTACACAGGTTCCGGAGCCGGTATCGAATCACTGAATGCCGGAAGCGTAAACATCGGTAATGCTTCCCGTCATGTGAAGGATGAAGAGGCAGCTAACGGTGCAACAGAAAATGTAATTGCACTTGACGGAATCGCTGTAATTGTTGATCAGGACAATTCTGTAACAGATTTATCATCAGAGCAGTTGGCAGGTATATACAAGGGTGAGATTACCAATTGGTCAGAACTGGGCGGAAGTGATGAAGCAATTGTTGTAATCGGTAGAGAGAGTGGCTCAGGCACACGAGATGCTTTTGAAGAACTGAATGAGATTAAAGATTTATGTAATTACGCACAGGAACTTGATTCAACCGGCGCAGTTCTTGCTAAGGTGGCTTCCACTCCGGGAGCAATCGGATATGTATCACTTGACGTGGTAGATGCTTCTGTTATCGCTGAGAAAATCAATGGCGTAGAGGCAACAGAAGGAAATATTCTGAATGGAACCTATGCACTTCAGAGACCGTTTGTAATGGCAACGAAGGGCGAAGTTTCAGCACAGAATGATCTTGTTAAGCTCTGGTTCGATTACATTGATTCCGCAGAAGGCGAAGAAATCATCAAATCGGTAGGCCTGATTCTTCCTAACTAATACAGGAGGCACCGCATAATATGACGAAAACCACAAAAAGATTTTCTGAGAAAATAGCAAATCATATCTTTCTGTTTATGGCTATTGTTGCAGTGGTTTCGGTGTTGGCGATTACGCTTTATATGTTTCTAAAGGGAGCACCTGCACTACATACGGTAGGTGCTCCTAATTTATTATTTGGAACCGTATGGAAGCCAACGACTACCGAAGCACATTTCGGAATTGCATATATTATATTGTCCTCTATTGTTGGAACCTTTGGCGCGGTCTTGATTGGTGTACCGGTTGGAATACTTACAGCAGTGTTTCTTACCGATATCACGGGAAGTACAGAGACCGGAAGAAGATTATCCAGAGTATTATCATCCGCAGTTGAGTTATTAGCAGCAATTCCTTCAGTAATATATGGTCTTATAGGGCTTATGGTATTAAACCCGCTGATGTATAAACTGGAGAAACTCATATTCACCGGAAGTGATTCCCATCAGTTTACGGGTGGAGCCAATCTGATCTCTGCAATCATCGTTCTTGCCATTATGATTCTTCCTACGGTGATCAATGTTAGCTGTTCAAGCATCAGGGCGGTACCGGATAGCATGAGACAAGCGTCGCTGGCACTTGGAGCAAGTAAACTTCAGACAATCTTTAAGGTTGTTATTCCGGCGGCTAAGTCCGGAATTATGACAGGTGTTGTTCTGGGAATCGGTAGGGCACTTGGAGAGGCCATGGCAATTAATATGGTTGCAGGTGGTGCGGTAAATATACCGTTGCCGTTTAATTCGGTAAGATTCTTAACGACACAACTTGTAAGTGAAATGAGCTACGCCTCCGGTCTTCACAGACAGGTGCTGTTTACGGTAGGACTTGTGCTATACATATTTGTAATGGTCATCAATCTGATGTTGGTTAAGATTAGGCGAAAGGGGGTCTTAAGCAATGACTAAGAGGAAAATAAGCATTCGTGACATCTTGATGTATGGACTCATTATCCTTTGCTCTCTTGTGGCTGTTTTATTCCTTGTTTTTATCATTATCTATGTTCTGGCCCATGGTCTTAAAAGTGTTACACCCCAGTTCCTGACAACTGTTACTTCTGTAAGAAAA
>JAZLHG010000059.1:0-3063 GCA_045616705.1 Lachnospiraceae bacterium
TGGCTGATGATATCAAGATTGTCTATACACCTTTCCATGGAACAGGTAACCTTCCTGTCAGAAGAATTCTAAAAGAACTTGGATTTAAGCATGTATATGTGGTTCCCGAACAGGAGCTTCCCAATCCTGATTTCACAACACTTGAGTATCCCAATCCTGAGGATCCCAAGGCATTTACGCTGGCGCTCAAGCTTGCAAAAGAGAAGCAGGCAGATATTGTGCTTGCAACCGATCCCGATGCAGACCGTCTTGGTATTTATGCATATGATACCAAGAGTGGAGAATATGTTCCTTTTACCGGTAATATGTCCGGTATGCTTATTGCGGAATATCAGTTAAGAGAGCGTAAGGCAACAGGCAAGCTTCCTGCTAACGGTGCGCTGGTTAAGACCATCGTTACCACCAATTTGGCAGATGCCATTGCCAAGGCTTATGATGTAACCCTGATTCAGGTACTGACTGGATTTAAGTATATCGGCGAGCAGATTAAGTTCTTCGAAGAGAATCATGAACATGAATATGTATTTGGTCTTGAGGAGAGTTATGGCTGCCTGGTAGGAACTCATGCAAGAGATAAGGATGCGGTTGTAGCTGTTATGGCACTTTGTGAAGTTGCTGCATTCTGCAAGAAACAGGGTATTACCGTTTGGGATCAGATGGTTAAGATTTATGAGCAGTTTGGATACTACATGGAAGGTATTCATACTCTGACCATGAAGGGTATTGAAGGCGCTGAGCAGATTCAGGGTATTATGAATAAGTTCAGAACCAATGCTCCTAAGGAAATTGGTGGACTTAAGGTTCTTCGCTTCAGCGATTACAAGGCTGATGAGACAACTGATTTCGCAACAGGTGCCGTATGCTCTACAGGACTTCCCAATTCCAACGTACTTTATTTTGAACTTGAGAATGATTCCTGGTGTTGCCTGCGTCCTTCAGGAACAGAGCCCAAGATTAAGTTCTACATGGGAATCAAGGGCGAGAACTTAGATGATGCAACAGCGAAGCTGGATGTGCTGAAGAATGCTTTAATTGAGATGATTTAGGAATGATCCAATTTGTTGAGAGAATATTCAAGAATCGAATAATCAGAATTGCAGTGATTTGTGTCCTGTCCCTGATGGCTCTGGTGTCAACGGTGCAGGG
This sequence comes from Lachnospiraceae bacterium, assembly GCA_045616705.1. GTDB lineage: Bacteria > Bacillota > Clostridia > Lachnospirales > Lachnospiraceae > UBA2868. Next base: position 1,147 of record JAZLHG010000059.1, read on the forward strand.
CGCAAGAAATGCTGCAAAGGTTAGTCAGGATTTTCAATGGGATGCAGCAAAGGCGCTGTCTATGCAGATTAATCCCTATACAGAATCCTTAAGTCCTACCGGTGCGCTGAAACAGGAAGGAATTAAGGAGTTCTACGATTATTTTGACAGTATAGATGCACCGCAGAAGATGGAGGCGAATCAGTTTCCGTCTCTGCTGATGCTTCTGCTTCCCTATACATGGATGCCGCCGATGACGGCGAAAATAGCATGGCTTATTACAAATCTTCTGTGTACTGCAGGAATTGTGCTGCTGCTTCGTAAGACTTATCTGAAGGACTTAAGCAGATACGGGTTTGCACTGGCTGTGCTGTTAATGCTTGCAGGAACTCCTTATCGAAATCAGTTGGGTGTGGGACAGCATACCCTGTTTTCTTTTTTCTTCTTCCTGCTGGCTGTTTGGACAAGTGAAAAGGATTTGACAATCTGTTCCGGACTATCTCTGGCAGTGAGTTATTTCAAATATACATTAACCGCTCCTCTTGCATTGTATTTCGTGTATAAAAAGAAGTGGAAAGAACTGGGCATTTCAGTGGGAATTCACGTACTCCTTACAGAAGTTGCCGCATTGTGGCTTAAGGACAGTTTCATGAATATGTTACTGTTGCCGTTAAAAGTTTCTTCCGCTCTTGCATCAGAGGGGGGACTGGATTTCGGAGCCCTTTTGAATGGGTCTCCTATTTCCTTTGTATTAGCATTTGTGGTAATGCTTATTCTATTGGTTCTCATGCTTCGTTTAGAAGATGGGTATGATAGTCTGGTTATTACAGTGTTAATGCTTTGGTCGTTAATCATTACCTATCACAGAACCTACGATTTCTTTGTTCTGGTACTTGCTGCAGGAGCATTTGCCGGTGTATTTACAATGAAATCCGGCAAACAGGCATTGTTTGCAGGGTATCTGGTAGTGGTATTTACCATATTTTTCCTGCTTAGGCTGTTTCATGAGTCCGTCCCCGCACGTATGCTTGCGGGCGCTGTCTACTACACCTTTACGGTGGTTATGACAGTGGTGCTTATCGAGGGCGTCGAATCAGCAGGAAAGAAGCGAGATGGCATCATCTCCAATAAAGAGTAATAAGAGAGAAATAATTATGGATACACAAAAAGTAAGCACACCCAAAAACAATAAATTGATTCAGCAGATTCTGAAATTTGCTGTCGTAGGCGGTCTGTCCTTTGTAATTGACTTCGTGGTATATACCATCGTCATCAAGGTTATGGACTGGGATTATGCGTACATGGTTGCCGGTGTGGCAGGCTTCACTATTTCCCTGATTTTTAACTATTTTGCCAGCATGGCATTTGTATTTGAACGTAAGGACAATGCAGATAAAAGGGTGGAATTTATGATTTTCCTGGTACTGAGCTTAATCGGTATGGGCTTAAATTCCCTGATTCTCTATCTGTGTGTCGACCAGATTTACGGTAAGATTCCCGGCATTCAGAATATGGTGTCCGGACTCTATCAGTGGATTTATGGATTAGGACTTCATTTCTTCAGCGATGCGAAGGAACTGATGGATATTATTGCTAAGTTTGTAGCTACGGCAATTGTTATGGTCTATAACTTTATCAGTCGTAAAATGACTCTTGAGAAGAAGGATAATGCTTAGAATTCTACGTGAGATGAAGCACAAAAGAATATATGCGATACTGCTTGTGGTAAGCTTCATTCTGAGTGGCTGTGGTATGGCGCAGTCTGAAGATAGTCCTGCTGTAACTGCACCTCAGTCGGTGATTACCATGGCTACACCGACGCCGGAACCTACAGTTACACCGGAGCCGGAAGCTAGTGAGCCTGAACCTGAGACAGAGGAGTCTGAGACGGAAGAACCGGAACAGGAGTCTGAACAGACAAGTCGGATCGTAGCCATG
>JAZLHG010000060.1:0-2348 GCA_045616705.1 Lachnospiraceae bacterium
ATGTGGACCGCATTATTCTTGTAAATGATGGTCGCATTACTCTAGATACCACTCCTGATAAATTATTATGTTCCGATACCCTGAAGGAAAATGGCATCCGTGAGCCTTTATATATTTCGGCTCTTAAGAATGCAGGGGTTCAGTTTGAGCCCGGCGAGCATTTAGATACCCTTCAGGAGCTTGACTTTGACAAATATAAATCCAAGGTAGTAAGTGCTTACGAGACCGTAGAACTGTCTAAACCTAAGGAGAAAGGCGAGAAATTGGTTTCGGTCTCTCACGTAAGCTATCGATACAGTAAGAAGAAGGACCTGGTGTTAAGAGACGTATCCTTTGACATCTGCCGAGGTGAGAAGATTTCTATCGTTGGCAAGAACGGTGCAGGTAAGTCCACAGCCGCCAAGTTGATCTGCGGTATTGTTCGTCCGACAGAAGGTACGGTTAAGATCAAGGGCGAAGATTATACTGCAATGTCTATCCGTGAAATTGGCCGCATGATTGGATATGTGATGCAGAATCCCAATCAGATGCTGGTTAAGGATATGATTAAGGATGAAATCGGCCTGGCTATGCAGCTAAACGGATTCAGCGAAGAGGAGATTAAGGAGCGCACCGAGAAGGTGCTGCGCATGACTGGCCTCTACAGCATGAAGAACTGGCCGGTGGGCGTTCTGAGTTATGGACAGAAGAAGCGTATTACCATTGCTTCCATTTTGGTGTTGGAGCCGGATGTAATTATCTTAGATGAGCCTACAGCCGGTCAGGACTATAGACGTTACACCGAAATCATGAGCTTTATTGATGAACTGAACCGAGAGCATAATATTACCATTGTGTTCATTACCCATGATATGCATCTTGCAATCGAGTACACCGATCGCGCGATTGTATTTGCTGATGGTGAATGTATTGCGGATGATGCGGTATTTAAGGTATTAAGTAATGATGATGTAATCGGCAGAGCGAATCTGAAGCAGACCTCACTTGTGGCCATTGCCAAGGCCTGCGATATTGATCCGGAACAGTATATTCATTACTTTATTGATACAGAGAGGAGGGAGAGAGAACATGGATGATCGTTTGTTTATTAATTTATCTCCCGGTACTACTTATCTGGATCGCTTAACCGGTAAGACCAAGGTAAGAGTATTCCTTGCATTTGTATTTCTGTTAATGGCAAGTTGGGATATCAGAGTGATTCTGCCCTGCTTCGCAATGGGCCTGATTGGCTTATTTTCCTTAAGGAGTAAATTGATGAGTGTTAAGGCTGTCACTGCCTTTGTGGTTCTTACCAATTTGTTCAATTTGTTCCTAATCTGGGTGATTAAGCCTCATTACGGTATTGAAATGTGCGGTGGCGATACCATTCTCCTTCGGTTCACAGATTTCTATGTGATTACGGCGGAGACCATGTGGTATTTCCTGGTGCGTCTGCTGAAGTTGCTTGGTACATTCCTGATTGCCATGACGTTTGTGCAGTGCATCACGCCCAGTGAACTGGCAGCAGGCCTTTATAAGGTGAGAATGCCTTACAAGATCTGCATGATTGTATCCATTTCCTTCCGTTACATTCCTGATATTCTGCGTGATTTCAACAATATTAAGATTTCCATGCAGGCCAGAGGTATGGAGCTTGACGCCAAGAAGACTTCTCTGTTCACAAGACTGAAGCAGAACGTGCTGATTCTGATTCCGCTGATTGTGACCAGTTTCGACCGTGTGGGTAACATTGCCAATGCTATGGACCTTCGCGGTTTCGGCAAGAATAAGACCAGAACTTACTATTCCGAGCATGAGGACGTGAAGGGGGACGGTCAGATGAAGGTGTTCTACATCGCCCTCTATTTATTCCTGCTTGCAGTGATTGCTATGCGATTTATTCGACCGATGGAGTACCAGGTATGGTGCCCTTGGATTCATTAAAGGATTTGAGATGAATATTGATTTTAGAAAAGAGTGGGAGAGCCATCGCCATCAATTCTGCAGACTGATTCAGATTCCGTCTGTATACGAGGAGAGCAGTGTCTCTCCTACACTGCCTTATGGCCAGCCGGTGAATGAGGCTCTTCAGTATATGCGTAAATTATGTGAGACGGAAGGATTCGTCGTTAAGGATTACGACGGCTATGCCATTTCTGCATCATGGGGTGGAACGAATGGGAAGCGAATTGATATTGCTTCTCATTTAGACGTGGTTGCAGTAGATGACGCCTGGGAGGAAGCTCCTTTCTCAGGATCGGTTCACGATGGATTTGTGTGGGGTCGTGGTACCCAAGATATGAAATCGGGAGCCTTTCTGACGTTCCTTGCGCTGAAACTAATCAAGGATCACTGGGAAGAGTTGTCAG
>JAZLHG010000061.1:0-1429 GCA_045616705.1 Lachnospiraceae bacterium
TTTTAAGTATTTTGCTTTTTATTGTTTGGGCATTGGAGCAATTTCAATTATTGCTTATCTGGTAATGCACTAATGTAACATAGAGGGGAGAATGATAAATGGCTACGGGGTCTAAGGGGAGAAACCGTGGTTCTGCAGGTAAGGGGCAGAATCGCAAACCAAATTCAAAACAGAATCAGAATCAGAATATGGAGAATAAGCTTCTTGATGATGTTATTCTCTTACTTGTTCTGGCATTTTCTATTTATTTATACATATGTTTTTTCCGTCATAGTGGCCAACTAAATAATAAAATTAGTGAAATCATGTTTGGCGTTTTCGGGTCGGTATCCTATTTGGTACCTGTTGGATTGTTTCTATCTTGCGCATTCTATTTGTCCAATCGCGGTAAAAGAGTGACAGGATTCAAGATTGGAGCGGGAATACTACTTCTCATTAATTTGAGTTGTGCTTTTTCTTTGCCTATTCTTAATGCTTTCCCTAAACCGGCATCCGGAACCGATTACTATCGTGGTTGTATCGAGAGACATTCGATGCATAAATTGTCCGGCGGCGTAATAGGATGCGGTGTGGCATCTTTTATGAAGAATACCATCGGTTCGGTAGCAGGCTGGGTTCTGATTACCGCATTGGTTATTATTTCCCTTGTATTGATAACAGAGAAATCGTTCTTTAAGGGTGTGAAGCATGGCTCTGAGAAAATTTACCATTCTGCCAAGGTCGGTGCTGACAGGAGAAGGGAACGTAGAGAAGAGAGAAGACAGTACGAGCGGGAATATGAACAGGAACAGTCTGTTCGACGGATGGATAAGCGTGTGTCCGGCGTTATGATGGATACTACTCTTAAGACGGATCACAAACAGCAGGATTTCCAGGAAGTTATGGTGGATGACTACGGAGAGGAAGAATTACGAGAAGAACTTCGTGAGCAGTTACGTAGAGAGCATCCTATTACAGTCCAGGAACCGCAGGAATTTATAGATAATTATATTGATGATGTAATACCTGCCAAGTCGACTAAGACACCGATTCAGGAACCGGCTACAATTCCGGTTAAGGAAGAGTCTAAGACCGCTTCGACTCAGGTTACTCCTATATCGTCAAGACCCCAGAGAAAGACAGCGGAGAAATCGGCTAATAAGACTACAGAACCTGTAAGTAAAGCAGAACCTTTTAATTTGCCTGCACAGAATGAGAGTACGGATGGCTATGTATTTCCGCCCATTTCACTGCTTGAGAAGGGTAAGCCTACCAGTGGTGATTCCTCGCAGCAATTGCAAGAGACAGCACAGAAGTTACAGGATACTCTAAATACCTTTGGTGTTAAGGTATCACTTACAGATATTAGTCAGGGACCGACAGTTACCAGATATGAATTAGAACCGGAACCTGGTGTTAAGGTTAGCAAAATTGTTGGACTTGCAGATGA
>JAZLHG010000062.1:0-3935 GCA_045616705.1 Lachnospiraceae bacterium
TGACCACACAGAGCGCGGAACCGAATATAAGGGAGTTCGCGTGATCGGAAATATTCAGAACGGCTTAGGATACGTCCTTCAGCTGAACAGACTGGATGAGATCGCCATTACCTTAGGTATTTCTGAGTACGATAAACTGGAAAACATCGTGGCAGCCTGTGAGAAGTCCGGTGTTCATACCAAGTTCATTCCGGATTATGCGGGCGTTATTCCCAATAAGCCCTATACAGAGGATATTCAGGGTCTGCCGGTAATCAATATCCGTCACGTTCCTCTGTCCAATACCTTAAATGCTTTGGTGAAGAGAATGGTAGATATTGTCGGTTCTCTTGTAGCCATTGTGATTTCATCGCCGGTAATGCTGCTCAGTATTCTAGCTATTAAACTGACCAGTAAAGGGCCTGTTATTTTCGCGCAGGAGCGAATCGGTATGCACAATAAACCCTTTAAAATGTATAAATTCCGTACTATGTATGTGCAGGAAGAGGATGAAGAACGCAAAGGCTGGACCACCAAGAATGATCCCCGTATCACCAAGGTGGGACATTTCATGCGTAAGACCAGTATCGATGAGCTTCCGCAGCTGTTTAATATCCTTACCGGCAAAATGAGTCTGGTGGGACCTCGTCCGGAACGTCCTCAGTTTGTTGAGAAGTTCAAGGAAGAGATTCCCAGATACATGGTGAAGCATCAGGTTCGTCCCGGTCTTACAGGCTGGGCCCAGGTAAATGGACTTCGAGGGGATACTTCTATCGAGAAGCGAATCGAATATGATTTGTATTATATTGAGAACTGGACGTTAGGCCTTGATATCAAAATCCTGTTCATGACGGTATTCAAGGGCTTCGTCAATGAGAATGCGTACTAATGACGGTTGATGTTGTGATTCCGGCGTATAAGCCGGGGGACAAGTTTATAAAGCTGATGCAAATGCTTGCTGTACAGACCGCCCCCGTTGGGAAAGTCATTGTGATGAACACAGAAGAGTCCCTGTTTGACTCTGGGCTTCCTGAGAAAATGGGAGAGAGGGCAGCTGGCCTTATGGAAATCCATCACATTACCAAAGAGGAATTCGATCATGGTCTGACCAGATCGGTGGGGGCTTCCTATTCCAAGGCAGACTATATTGTGTTTATGACGGATGATGCCATTCCTTATGATGAGAACCTGATTCAGGAACTGGTGAAACCTTTTGCCGATGAAGAGGTGGCAGCGGTGTATGCAAGACAGCTCCCCGGAGAGGATGCGGGGGTGCTGGAAGCTTATGCCAGACGGTATAATTACCCGGATCAGGACATGAAGAAGGCGGCAGTTGATTTGGAGCGACTGGGCATTAAGACTTACTTCTGTTCAGATGTATGTGCCTGCTATCGAAGAGATGTGTTTGAGAAACTTGGTGGATTTGTTCGTAATACGATTTTTAACGAGGACATGATTTATGTGTCCAAATTGATTCATGAGGGCTATGCCTGCTACTATGCAGCAAGGGCCCAGGTAATACATGCCCATAAGTACACCAATATGCAGCAGCTGAGACGTAATTTTGACAATGGCGTATCTCAGGCGATGTATGCGGAAGTATTTGAAGGCGTGAAGTCGGAGTCCGAAGGCATTAAATTTGTAAAACGTGCTTTTGTTGACCTAGTGCAAGAAGGAAACGGCTGGTTCTTCATTCCCTTTGTAATATCCAGTGCTTATAAGCTGTATGGATTCAAAATGGGTAAGAATTATCAGAAACTGTCCCACAAACGAATTATGAAACTGACCATGAATCAGATGTTTTTTAAGAAGTTGTGGGAGAAGGATGAGAGGAGTTATTGATGTCAGAACATAACGAGGAATATTGTTATATATGCCATAAGGGTGAGAGTGAAGCAGGCAAAATGTTTCATCTTCCCGGTGGAATGTGTATCTGCAGCGATTGTATGAGAATGACCATGGACAGCATGAGCAAAATGGGAATTGACCCCATGACCGCAGGCTATCCCGGAATGAATCTAAACAATGCAAGTATTGAGACCCCTGAATCTCCGGAGACTCCGGAAGAGGGCAAGGACCAGGATAAGAAGAAGGGGTCCGCTCAGGGATTCCCCAATATTAGTTTCTTAAATATGGCTGATCTCCAGGGACTTATGGGCGGCGCGCCCAAAGTCAAGAAGCGTAAGCCTGATGAAGAGAAGGTTCCGATTATGGACCTTAAGGATATTCCTCAGCCCCATAAACTGAAGGAAATGCTGGATCAGTACGTAGTGGGTCAGGAATATGCTAAGAAGGTAATCTCTGTAGGCGTCTATAATCACTACAAACGAGTTGTATCCGAGTGCATGAAGGCGGAGGACTTCGACGGCTGTTTACAAGAGGTGGAAATCGAGAAGTCCAATATGCTTATGATAGGACCAACAGGATGTGGAAAGACCTATCTGGTGAAGACATTGGCCAAGCTTCTGAATGTTCCTTTGGCTATTGCAGATGCAACTTCCCTTACAGAAGCAGGATATATCGGCGATGATATTGAGAGTGTTGTCAGCAAGCTTCTTGCAGCGGCAGACAATGATGTAGATAAAGCAGAAACCGGAATTATTTTTATCGATGAAATCGATAAAATTGCCAAGAAGAAGAATACCAACAGCAGAGATGTAAGTGGCGAGAGTGTGCAGCAGGGAATGCTGAAACTGTTAGAGGGGGCTGATGTGGAGGTTCCGGTGGGCGCTAACTCCAAGAACGCCATGGTACCTCTTACCACCATTAATACCAGAAATATTCTGTTTATCTGCGGCGGTGCTTTCCCTGATCTGGAAGAAATCATTAAGCAGCGACTGCGCAAACAGACTTCCATTGGATTTAATGCGGAGTTAAAGGACAGTCTGGATAAACGTAAAGATATTCTCCGAGAGGTAACGGTAGAGGATGTGAAGAAATACGGCATGATTCCGGAATTTGTGGGACGTCTTCCGATTATGTTCTCCATGGAAGGCCTTACAGAGGATATGCTGGTAGATATTCTGACTCGACCTAAGAATGCTATCATCAAGCAGTATCAGAAACTGCTGGCTCTTGATGAGGTGAAGCTGGAATTTACGGAAGATGCCCTTAGAGAAGTGGCGAAGAAAGCCATGGAGAAGGATACCGGCGCAAGAGCGCTTCGTTCTATTATTGAAGAAATTATGCTGGATATCATGTACGAAATTCCAAAAGATGATAATATAGGAACAGTACGAATTAACGCAGACTATATTCTTGGTACAGGTGGTCTGGTAATCGGTTTAAGAGGGAGTTATCCGGAACAAATCAGTTCTGAAGAATAATAATCATTTGGGAGGAGACCAAAATGAAATACTGCGAGAAATGTAATCGCGAATTTGAAGATAAATATGGATTCTGCATCAGCTGTGGAAGCCCCTTGGTGATTAAGGCAGCACCCGGTCCTGCACCAGCACCCAGTCCTGCACCAGCACCCGGTCCTGCACCAGTACCCGGTCCAGCACCGATGTCTGGCCCCGGTCCTGTGCCTTCAAAAGGTACACCCGGTCCTGCACCTACATACGGCCAGATGCCCGGAGCACCGACAGGTCCTATGTCAGGTTCCATGGGTGGTGGATTTGATGCTGCACCTGCACCTGTTAAGGCAGCAGGCGGATCGGATCCCATGTTTAAGGCAATGCTAATTGTGATGTGTGTTCTTGGCGGACTGTTGGTTATGATTGGTGCATTCTGCCTGGTAAGTAAATTTGTTCTTGATGAATCTCCCCTCGCTGTTCTGGGTCTTGTTAAGGAGGCCGAGGTTGAAGATGAAGAGCCTCCTGTTGATGACGGTTCTTCTACAAGTGCAGCACCTGCGGCAGCAGTGGATTATTTTGATTTGAAGTTGTCCGGAATCCCTGCAGGTCCCAGTCAGGTTGCTACCGTGAAACTGTCTGAGCCCTTACTGGAGCCGG
>JAZLHG010000063.1:0-4544 GCA_045616705.1 Lachnospiraceae bacterium
AACAGATGAATCTAATAAAGGTCACCGACCGCCAGAGCGGAAGACAGCGGTATGCGGTTCATGTGAACGAAACCAAAGGACTTACGGAGAAATACGGCAGAGTCTTTAAGGATGGTGTTGTGAACATTGATACCGCAATGAATATTCTTGTGATCAAGACGGTATCCGGAATGGCCAATGCTGTTGCCGCAGCGCTTGATTCCATGCAGATTGACTCTATTGTGGGAACCGTTGCGGGTGACGATACGATTATGTGCGCAATAAGAACCGTAAGGGATGCCCAGGAACTTAAGGATGATCTGGCATCACAGCTGGAAATCTAGAAAGGATTATATGCTTAGAACAATTCATGTTAAGAACATCGCTCTTATAGACGATGTTGAAATAGAACTGAATAACGGAATGCATGTACTTAGCGGTGAGACCGGTGCCGGTAAGTCTATCATTATTGATGCGGTCAATTTTGCTCTGGGCAGGAGAATGCCAAGAGATGTTGTAAGAGAAGATGCGGAATATGCACTTTGTGAGCTGTTTTTTTCGGTTGATAATGATGAGCAGAGGCAGCTTCTTAAGGCCCTTGACCTTCCTGAGGAAGATGATTCCATAATTCTTCAGCGCAAAATCGTAAACGGCAGAAGCATCTGTCGCGTGAACGGTGAGAGCGTTTCAACGGGAGCCCTTAAGGAACTGGCATCGGTGCTGATTGATATCCATGGTCAGCATGAGCATCAGTCGCTTCTGTACCAGAAGAAGCATATGGAGATTCTGGACGCATATTGCGGTTCACAGTGTCATTTGTACCTGGAGCAGTTAGCAGATGAGTACAGAGAATACAATAAGGTCAGTAAGGAGTATGAGGAAGCTCTGACTTCTTCAGGCAACAAGGAACGGGACGCGGAACTGGCTGAATTCGAACTGGAAGAAATCGATGCAGCGCATTTGCAGCCCGGTGAAGATGAAGAACTGGAGAGCGCGTACCGCAAAATGAGCAATGCCAAGCGTATTGCGGAAGCGGTTGCCATGGCTCATAACTATACGGGTTATGATTCTGAAGGCGGTGCCGGAAGCAGTATCGGTCGAGCGGTAGGAGAACTTCGAACCGCTGCAGATTACGATGAAGAGGCAGAAGGCCTTCTTGAGATGCTTACGGATATCGATAATCTGTTAAATGATTTCAATCGAAACATCGCGGATTATGAGAAGGGATTATATTTCGAGGAACAGGAATTTGCAGAATGTGAAGAACGCTTAAATCTTGTGAATCGAATGAAGGATAAATACGGCAATTCCATAGAAGAGGTGCTAAGTTACAGAGATCAGCTGGAAGCCAAGCTTGCCCAGCTGGCTGACTATGATGCTTTTCTTGCGGATCTTAAGAGAATTCGGGACGAGAAGAGAGAGAATTGTCTTCTTCTGTGTAAGAATATTTCCGCTATTCGACAGAAGGAAGCAGTGAATCTTGCAGCGGAATTAAGAGAGGGCCTAATTGATCTGAACTTCTTGGATGCCAGATTTGAGATCCTGGTGGAGCCTGATGAAGAAGCAATTAGTGCAACAGGATATGATCATGTAGAATTCATGATCAGTACGAACCCCGGTGAGAAAGTAAAGCCGTTAATTAATGTGGCTTCCGGCGGTGAACTGTCAAGAATTATGCTGGCTCTTAAAGCAGTGTTATCGGAGAGAGATCATGTGCCGACCTTGATTTTCGATGAAATCGATACCGGAATCAGTGGACGTACGGCGCAAAAGGTATCCGAGAAGTTAGCAGTATTATCTTCAGCGCATCAGGTAATCTGTGTGACCCACCTGCCCCAGATTGCATCCATGGCAGATGTTCATTATGAGATTAAGAAGGGCGTAGAGAATGGCCGTACGACTACAACGGTTACCGCCCTTACTGAAGAAGAAGCAGTAACGGAACTGGCTCGTATGCTGTCAGGAACGGAAGTTACGGATGCGGTTCTTCAGAATGCCAAAGAGATGAAGGCGCTTGCCAATGAATTAAAGCGGAGGAATATAAAATGAAACAGATGGTCCGTAGAATAATAACGGCTATTTTGGCGATTATGACATTACTTACTGCGATGCCGGTACCGGTGCATGCAGAGGCGAAGTCGGTAGATATCATGTTTATTCATGACATGCATTCCTATCTGGATGGTTATACAACCATGGACAGATTCACAGGAGAGAATAAGCAGATTGGTGGCGTAGCCAGAATGAAAACTGCCATTGATCGTCAGAAGGCGAAGAATCCTGATACCCTGCTTCTGGATGCAGGTGATATCGCTATGGGAACCCTGTACCAGACATTATTTGAGACCGATGCGGTAGAAATCAGAATGTTAGGTCGCCTTGGATTTGATGCAACTACTTTCGGTAATCATGATTTCGATTATGGCTCCAAGCCTCTTGCAGATATGTTCAGAGCGGCAACTGCATCCGGAGACCCCAGACCTGCTTTTGTTGTGAATAATATTGACTGGAACAGTGACAACGCTGGTGCACAGGATATTTATGCTGCACTGCAGGAATACGGTCTTGATCGATATGTTGTTGTGAATAAGGGTGGCGTTAAGATTGCAATTACCGGTTCTCTTGGTATTGATGCCATCAATTGTGCGCCAAGATGTGAACTTAACTGGCTGGATCCTGTTGAATATTGTAAGCAGACCGTTGCAGAGATTAAAGAGAAAGAGAATCCGGACATGATTATCTGCTTATCACATAGTGGTGTGGATCCCGATCCTTCCAAGTCGGAAGATGAGATTCTTGCGACGGCCGTTCCCGATATTGATGTCATTATCAGTGGACATACCCATACCGTTCTTGATGAGCCCATTATCGTTGGCAATACTACAATTGCCAGCTGTGGCTGCTACGGATATTACATTGGTAACCTTCGTTTTGAGCAGAATGGAAACGGCAGATGGAATTGTGCATATTACAATAATCAGGAACTGGATTCCTCTATTCCTGAGGATCCTCAGATTTTAGAAGACCTTAAGATGTTCTCCGACAATATTGATTCCAAGTACATGAATCAGTATGGCTATGATGCGAATCAGGTGATAGCGGTCAATGATATTCCTTTTGATAGCGTAGATGATATGTACTTTGTTCATACAGAACACAGACTGGGCAATTATATGTCCGATGCATATCGTTATGCGGTGAATACCACACCTTCCGGTAAGGAACATCTTGCAGATGTAGGTGTTACCCCTTCCGGAACCATTCGAGATACTTATTATATTGGTGAAATTACGGCAGCAGATGTGTTCCGTTCTTTCTCACTGGGATCAGGACCTGAAGGTACAGTAGGATATCCGATTATCAGTTTGTACCTGACAGGTAAGGAACTGAAGACGGTATCGGAAGTGGATGCGTCCGTATCTGATTTGATGACTTCTGCAAGACTGTATTTCAGTGGACTTAGCTTCGAATTTAATCCTCACAGAATGATTCTGAATAAGGTCAAAGATACCTGGCTTACAGACGGTATTGCCTCCGATGGTCGTGTGGAAATTGAAGATGATCGCTTGTATCGTGTCGTAACCGACCTCTATTCAGGTGAGATGCTGGGACAGGTTAACAGTATGTCCTTCGGACTTCTTGCAGTTGTACCTAAGGATGAGAACGGTGTACCTTATGAGAACCTTGAAGATGCCATTGTCTACAAAGCAGATGGTACAGAACTGAAGACTTGGGAATCCCTTGCAATGTATATGCAGTCCTTTGATCAGAATGCAGACGGCATTCCCCAGTTTGACTCCTATTATGCTGAGACGCATAATAGGAAAGTAGTAGACGATAGCAGAAGTATCGGTTCTATTCTGTCTTCACCGAATAAATTCTTCTTCATGATTATCGGTATTGTGCTAGTCGTTATTCTGATTATTGTTCTGCTGGTAGTTCTGGTTATTAAGATTGTGAAGGCTATTAGGAAGGCTGTTAAGAAGTCAGAGAAGAAGTCGATGAGTGACTCGAATCCGGATAGCGATGAAGAGACTCAGAAATAATTTACAATAAATAGTTCGATTACTAAGGTGGATTATAGTATAATGGTATTAGTTAGGCATAACCGGCATGCCTAGGAACTAGAGAAAAGGAGAATTCCAGATGCGTAAAATTTTATTTGCTGCTTCAGAATGTGTGCCCTTTATTAAAACAGGTGGACTGGCAGACGTTGTAGGTTCACTACCCAAATGCTTTGATAAGAAGTATTTTGATGTGCGCGTGATCATTCCCAAGTATTTATGCATGGCGCAGAAGTATAAGGATCAGATGAATTACGTTACACATTTCTATATGGATATTGGTACCAACACCCAGTATGTAGGCATCTTCGAAATGAAGTACGAAGGTGTTCAGTATTATTTCATTGATAATGAATACTACTTCAGTGGTGACAGACCCTACGGTGATGTGAAGTGGGATATTGAGAAGTTCTGTTTCTTTAGTAAGGCAGTGCTTTCCGTACTTCCTGTTATTGATTTCAGACCTGACCTGATTCATTGTCATGACTGGCAGACAGGTCT
>JAZLHG010000064.1:0-1208 GCA_045616705.1 Lachnospiraceae bacterium
ATAGTATCCGAAAATCGTGGCACCTTTCTCACGGGATGCTACTTTGCGAAGCATCTGGGAGAAACTCTGGCCATAGAAAATATTATCGCCAAGAATCAGTGCAACCGAATCCTTACCGATGAATTCTTCACCGATAATGAATGCATCCGCAAGCCCTCTGGGAGTCTCCTGTACAGCATATTCCATACGAAGGCCCAACTGCTCACCGGTTCCTAACAACTCACGAAATACCGGCAGGTCTCTGGGAGTTGAGATAATCAGAATCTCACGAATCCCTGCTAACATCAGAATAGACAACGGATAGTAGATCATGGGCTTGTCATACACAGGCATAATCTGCTTACTGACTGCTCTTGTAAGAGGATATAAGCGGGTTCCGCTGCCTCCGGCTAAAATAATACCTTTCATCGATACATCTCCTTGTAGTAGTTCTGGTAATCACCACTGGTTACATTGGCCATCCAGTCCATATTCTCGAAATACCACTTAATGGTAAGCTTGATACCTTCTGCAAACATGGTCTCAGGCTCCCAGCCGATTTCTGACTTAATCTTATCGGGAGCGATGGCATATCTTCTGTCATGACCCTTTCTGTCTTCAACATAAGTAATCAGGTCATAATTTACATGAGCCTTTCTGGGGTCATCATCAGGGAGCATCTCCTGAATGGTATCAATAATAATCTTAATAATCTCAATATTCTGTTTCTCGTTGTGACCGCCTACGTTATACTTCTCACCGATCTCACCCTTCTCGCATACCATATCGATTGCCTTGGCATGATCCATAACATATAACCAGTCACGTACGTTCTTACCATCACCGTACACGGGAAGTTTCTTGCCGTTCAGTGTATTGTTAATAATGAGCGGAATCAGTTTCTCGGGGAACTGGTAAGGTCCGTAGTTATTGGAGCAATTGGTAATATTGGCAGGGAAGTGATAAGTGTCAATATAAGACTTCACTACGAAATCCGATGACGCCTTACTTGCTGAGTAAGGACTATGGGGATCGTAGGGAGTTGTCTCATAGAAGTAGGTTCCGTCATCCTCAAGAGATCCGTATACCTCATCGGTAGATACATGTAAGAATCTCTTACCCTCCTTAAAAGTTCCATCGGGAAGTTCCCATGCCTTCTTAGCACAGTTGAGCATAACCAGTGTTCCAAGTACATTGGTCTGCACAAACACTTCCGGATTACGGATACT
>JAZLHG010000065.1:0-2474 GCA_045616705.1 Lachnospiraceae bacterium
TTACCGGTGATTTCCATGCAATTGGTGCTGCAAATAATTTACTTGCTGCAATGCTTGATAATCATATTCATCAAGGCAACGCTCTTCGAATCGACCCTAAGAAAATCACCTGGCATAGAGCAGTAGATATGAACGACCGCGAACTTCGTAACATTGTTGTCGGTCTTGGCGGAAAAGGAGACGGTATCACAAGAGAAGATTCTTTTGATATTACTGTAGCCTCCGAAATTATGGCTGTGCTCTGTCTCTCAAGTGATATTACAGATCTTAAAGCGAGATGTGCCCGTATAATTGTAGCTTACGACTATGATGGCAAGCCTGTTACAGCCGGCGATTTAAGAGCGCAGGGCGCAATGGCTGCCCTTCTTAAAGATGCATTGAAGCCTAATCTTGTACAGACCTTGGAAGGTACACCTGCGTTCATTCATGGCGGTCCTTTTGCAAATATTGCACATGGTTGCAATTCTGTTACAGCAACAAGAATGGCAATGAAGCTTGGTGATTACGCCATTACAGAAGCAGGATTTGGAGCTGATTTAGGTGCAGAGAAATTCTTGGATATTAAATGCCGTATGGCAGGTCTTACTCCTTCTGCAGTTGTAATTGTTGCGACAGTACGTGCTTTAAAACTCCATGGAGGCGTAGCTAAGGCAGACCTTAACGAAGAGAATTTATCAGCCCTGGAGAAAGGTCTTCCCAATCTGTTGCAGCATGTTGATAATATCAAAAATGTATATAAACTTCCTTGCGTGGTTGCCATTAATGCATTTCCTACAGATACCAAGGCAGAACTTGATTTGGTAGAGCAGAAGTGTAAAGAACTGGGCGTTAACGTGGCACTCTCTGAAGTATGGGCAAAAGGTGGCGAAGGCGGAGTTGCCCTTGCCAATGAAGTTGTAAGACTCTGTGAAGAAGAGAACGACTTCACCTTCTCATATGAAGATGATATGACCATCTATGAGAAACTGGAAGCTATCGCCAAGAAAATCTATCATGCCGATGGCATTCAGCTTGTTGGAAATGCTGTAAAACAGATTAAAGAGCTTGAAGCTCTTGGTTTCTCCCAAATGCCAATTTGTATGGCCAAGACACAGTACAGTTTCTCCGATGATGCAACAAAGTTAGGGGCTCCACGCGATTTCACTGTTTCAGTAAGAAATCTGAAGGTGTCAGCCGGTGCCGGATTCATTGTTGCACTTACAGGTGATATTATGACCATGCCCGGTCTTCCCAAAGTTCCAGCGGCCGAACGTATTGACGTTGATGAAAACGGCGTCATTTCCGGTTTATTCTAAAGGATTTATTATGAGCCAAATTAAGACTTTAATTCTTTCAATACTGGCTGGAATCAGCATCGGAATAGGTGGATTAGTCTTTCTGGCCAGTGATTCCAAGATGGTTGGTGCCCTGTTTTTTACAATCGGGCTGTTTGTTGTTTGTACGCATGGCTTCTATTTATATACCGGTAAAGTCTGTTACGCTCTTGGTCAGAAAATAAGCTACATTGGCACCTTGCTATTCATATGGATTGGCAATTTTATCGGTTGTTTTCTGACAGGATATCTGATGCGATTAACCAGACTTGCTCCCAACTTGATTGATAAGGCTACCACCATTTGTAATGCCAAATTGTCCGGAAATATGTTAAGTACATTTATTCTTGGAATTTTCTGTAATATCTGTATTTATATTGCAGTAGAAGGATATAAGAATAATCCTCATGAAATAGGTAAATATGCAGCGTTATTCCTAGGTGTATTTGTATTTATCATAGCGGGATTTGAACATTGTATTGCCAATATGTTTTATTTCTCTATGGCAGGAATATTTCATATAAATATGCTGATATTTTTAATCATCAACACTTTGGGTAATGCGGTAGGTGGATTATTATTCCCAGCACTAACCAAACTGATAAAATTATTAAAAACTTCATAAAATCAATTGACATAATAGGGCACTTCCTTTATAATATTTACGTATGCCGCGTGGTGGGGTCATAAGTGATGAATATTCATCCACCGAAGCCAGCGAGAAATAGTAATAGGAGGTGCCCTATGTACGCAATTATTGCAACAGGTGGTAAGCAGTACAAGGTTTCAGAAGGCGATGTAATCTGTGTTGAGAAGCTCGCAGTTGAAGCTGGTGATACTGTAACATTTGACCAGGTTCTTGCTGTTAGTGATGATAAGCTTCTTGTAGGAGAAGATGTTGCTAAGGCAACTGTTTCAGCTACTGTAGTTGAAAACGGTAAGGGTAAGAAAGTTATCGTTTACAAGTACAAGAGAAAAAGCGGATATCATAAGAAGAACGGTCATAGACAAGCATACACTAAGGTTAAGATCGATAAGATTAACGCATAATATGTTTGTTAGGTAATTTTATATGATAACAGCTATAGTCCAAAAAGATCATAATGGAGTATACCGTGGTTTTTCCGTTTCCGGTCATGCACTGTATGATAACAAAGGAAA
>JAZLHG010000066.1:0-1981 GCA_045616705.1 Lachnospiraceae bacterium
CCACTTCACCAAATACCATCACATCTTCGGGAATGGGCTTATTCTGATAGCAGGATACCACCGCCAGGACAATTCCTAGGTCCACAGCCGGTTCCTGCAGTTTCATACCGCCTGCCACATTAATGTAAGCATCGCAGTCTGAAGTCTTAATATCAACACGCTTCTCAAGCACTGCCATTAACAGATTGACACGGTTATTGTCTACACCCGTTGCCTGACGTCTTGGCAGCCCGAAATTGGTTCTGCATACCAGTGCCTGAATCTCAATAAGAAGCGGTCTCGTACCTTCCATCGTACATACCACAACAGAGCCACTGGCATCTTCCGGTCTTCCGGTCAGCATGTATTCCGAAGGGTTCTTTACTTCCACAAGTCCTTGCGGACGCATCTCAAATACACCGATTTCATTGGTAGAACCAAATCGATTCTTAACACCCCTTAGTACCCTGTAGGAATTGTATCGATCCCCTTCAAAGTATAATACAGTATCCACCATATGCTCAAGCATTCTGGGACCCGCAACCGTACCTTCTTTGGTTACATGGCCTACGATAAAAATCGATACCGACAGACTCTTGGCAAGTCTGAGCAGAAGGGCCGTTACCTCTCGAACCTGAGATACGGATCCGGGAGCTGAACCAACATCCTCAGAGAACATGGTCTGGATGGAGTCAATTACCACCACTTCCGGTTTCATCTCACGGATGACGTCCTCGATATCCCTTAAGTTGGTCTCACAGTACAGAGACAGATGGTCCGAGAACTCACCCACTCTGTTACTTCTTAACTTAATCTGTTTGAGAGATTCCTCACCGGATACATATAGTACACTATGCTTATCAAGAGCTAAGCGTCTACACATCTGTAATAGCAATGTGGACTTGCCAATACCCGGATCTCCCCCTACAAGTACCAGAGCCCCGGGAACAACTCCTCCGCCCAATACCCTGTCCAGTTCTTCCATATGGGTGTAAATTTTATCTTCCGCATGCAAGTCAATATCGGATATCTTGGTAGGCTTATTCCCCTGGTCACGGCGAACTACCGATACACCCTTAGCGGATGACTTTCTGGTGGGTTCCTCCACCAGGGTATTCCAAGCTTTGCAGGCCGGACACTGTCCCATCCATTTAGCCGACTCATAACCGCATTCATTGCAGAAAAACGCTGTTGCTTTTTCTTTTGCCATTATTCTGTAATCTTAATCTCAATAGGCTCGCCGGTGAACTCAACAGAGAAGCTCAACTTGCCGCCAAGGTTGCTCTTCATCTTACCAACACTCTTGCCGTTCTCAAATACTTCATACTCTGTATCTTCTTTAAGGCCGACTGTGATGTTGGCATCTTCTACACCGCATACGCGGAAAATAAGACCACTTTCAGTCTGCACAAAGTCAGTAACCTCTGTGCCGGGCTCTGATTCGTAAAGGAACATCTCATCACGCTCTAACTTGGTCAGTTCCTTAAAGGTCTTCACCTTGTACACGTTGCCATTCCACTCAAATCCATCTAATTTAGCCTTAGCATCCAGTGAAACGTCACCAAACTGTAATGCATCATTTACAACTTCCATTAACTGTTTTGCCATATATGCCTCCTTAGCGCGAAGTAATAACGATTTCGCTCTTTTGATTCTTGCTTACCAGCTTAACATCCACTTCACTTCCCGGCTTTACACTTCCACTGAGAATGGCCTCTGCAAGCTGGTCCTCCAACATGGTCTGTATTGCTCTCTTAAGAGGTCGTGCACCATATTTCTTATCAGTACCCTTTGTCGCAATATATTTCTTGACCGGAGTGCTTACATGAAGTGTAAGTCCCATTTCTTCCTTGGCTCTTACACTTAACTGTCGAACCTGAAGATTTACAATCTGAAGCATGTCTGCTTCGTTAAGCTGCCTAAATACAATCAGTTCATCAATACGGTTTATGAATTCCGGCTTGAAGATTCTTCTAACCTCCTCCATAACACCATCCTTCAT
>JAZLHG010000067.1:0-6824 GCA_045616705.1 Lachnospiraceae bacterium
CGTTTGTACCATCCTGTCGTTAAACAAAACCAGGACTATTCTTGAATTATGCTCACAATAGCTCTGCGTTTTGCAGAGCTATTTTTTTGCATAGATCGACTACGTAAGCTATATTTGGAGGAATAACATGTCTAACGAATTATTGTTTATTATTACCTTATTATTGTATCTGGGTTGTGTATTGGTATTATACAAACTCTTTGGCCGAAACGGTTTATTTGCATTTGCAATCTTCGGAACCTTGCTTGG
The DNA here is from genome assembly GCA_045616705.1 of Lachnospiraceae bacterium. GTDB lineage: Bacteria > Bacillota > Clostridia > Lachnospirales > Lachnospiraceae > UBA2868. The sequence goes on from JAZLHG010000067.1 coordinate 250, forward strand.
GAACATTGCAGTTTGTAAATGTATGGATTTATTTGGATTGTCCACAACTTCCGGTAATGTGCTGTACGCATCTACTTTCCTGGTAACGGATATCTTATCGGAGAAGTATGGTAAGAAGGATGCCAAGAAAGCAGTTATGTACAGTTTCTCTATTATGGTGTTGTGGCTAATCGGAACACAGCTGCTTCTGCAGTTTACCCCCAATGGAAGCGATTTCGTAGATCCCAGCCTGCAGGCTGTATTCGGACTGGTGCCTCGTATTACCTTTGCAAGCCTTGCTGGGTTCTTATGCAGTCAGAATATTGATGTATTCCTGTATCACTATATCTGGAGTAAGACCGGAGATGGCAAGGGAAAACTCTGGCTTCGAAATAACGGAAGTACACTGGTAAGTCAGGCGATTGATACGGTGATTTTTACATTCTTAGCATTCTGGGGAACCTATCCTACGGATGTGTTTATCAGTATTGTAGTGACCACTTATTTATTCAAAGCAATTGTTGCAGTTGTTGATACACCTTTTATCTACATGGCAAGAAAGATTACTCCCAGAGAAGAATAATACAAAGGAGATTAATATGAGCAATAGAGAACAGGAAGGGCTGACCAAACTTGGCAGTCAGGGAACCAAATATGAGACCGATTACAATCCCGGTGTGCTGGAGGTATTTGCCAACAAGCATCCGGAGAATGACTACTTCGTCAAATTCAACTGCCCGGAATTCACTAGCTTATGTCCGATTACGGGTCAGCCGGATTTCGCAACCATTACGATTTCCTATGTGCCGGGTGAGCGCATGGTGGAGAGTAAATCCCTGAAGCTTTATTTATTTTCCTTCAGGAATCATGGAGACTTCCACGAGGACTGTGTTAATATTATTATGAAGGATTTGATTAAGCTTATGGATCCGAAATATATTGAGGTGACCGGTAAGTTCCTGCCCAGAGGCGGAATCTCTATTGATCCTTACTGCAATTACGGTAAGCCGGGAACCAAGTGGGAGGATGTAGCATGGGACCGTATGGCACACCATGATATGAATCCTGAGAAGGTTGATAACAGATAACGAAGAACTGATAACGGAGAGTTGTATGACATTTGTCAACAAAACTTTTGATGAATTGACGACGGTGGAACTATATGAGCTGCTGAAGGTAAGGGCTGAGGTGTTCGTGGTGGAACAGAACTGTGTATATCAGGACCTGGATGATCGTGACTATGTCAGCAGACATTTGTTCTATCAGGATGAGGAAGGGCATGTGCATGCGTATCTTCGTCTGTTCCCCAGGGATAACGAGGAAGGTACCATTCAAATGGGCAGAGTATTGACTCTGCATCATGGCCGGGGCCTTGGAGGGAAGTTACTGCAGGACAGTCTGGCAGCCGCGGAAGCCATGGGCGCGAAAGAGATGTTTCTTGAAGCGCAGACTTATGCCATTGGCTTCTATGAGCGAGTAGGATTTGCTGTTTGCTCCGATGAATTCTTAGAAGATGGGATTCCCCATGTGCAGATGCGCAGAGCCATGTAAACTAAACTACAGGTTTAGTGTGAAGTTTCGTTAGAAGTGATATTGTTAATTGCATAATAGATGTTGCACGCGATACCGGGTGAACTACAGAACAGAGATGGGCTAGAAGTCTATCCTGCAGCAGAAATGCTAATCACTGTTAATGGGTTCAACCCGGTTTTTGTATTGCAAGGAGGATATTATGCAGACAATCAACACAACGAACAAACAGGTAACCAATCAGCAGGCTTACGAGTATGCGCTCTACATGATTGCAACCAGCTATTTCAGAAGTGCCAAGTGCTTAAGTAAGCGCCTTGAGAAAAGGCTGCTTATGGAGTACAAGGAACTGAAATTGCAGAAGCAGTACGAGATGGAACAGTCGTGCATCTCTTACATGAACAGCTTGAAGAAACAGCTGCCCCATAAGGTTTTCGCAGGGGATGTAGTCGTTCGCATGGTTCGACTGAATCCCTACCGAACCGGCCTGGAGATCAGGGGCGATCATTTCGTTCTGGAGCTCTTCGGAATCTATCGCGGTAAGCGTTCGGAATGCTTCCACCGCCTGTGGGTGAAGTGATAACCGGGCGGTCAACTGATGGTTGACCGTCTATTTTATTGTCTTCCGTATAATGTAGCCATCAGATGAGGAACGGCAATTGAGCCAAGCTACATCAACATACATAAGGAGGACATAATCATGAGAAAAGGTTTAACAGAAGTTGTTTTTATCCTTGACAGAAGTGGTCCTATGGGAGGCCTTGAGGCAGACACCATCGGAGGATTCAATTCCCTGATTGAGAAGCAGCGTAAGGAAGAAGGCGAGGCTTACATCTCAACGGTGCTGTTTGATGACAGGCAAGAAGTACTCTATGACAGACTTCCCATTGGGCAGGTAGAACCCATGACGGATGCGCAGTACTACGTTCGTGGATGTACCGCACTGTTAGATGCCATTGGTTCTTCCATTCACCACATCGGAAATGTGCAGAAATACGCAAGGGAAGAAGACCGTCCTGAGAAGACTCTCTTCATCATCACCACCGATGGTATGGAGAATGCCAGTCATCGGTATAGTTACGATAAGGTGAAGAAGATGGTAGATAAGGCCCAGAAGAAGTACGGCTGGGAATTTTTGTTCCTGGGTGCCAATATTGATGCGATTGACGTTGCCGGCAGATTCGGTATCGGGGCCGACAGAGCCCTGAATTATGAATGTGACCGTGCAGGTACACAGCTGAATTACCAGGTGCTTGGCAACGTGGTATCTTCTGTTCGCAGAGCCAAGAACCACGAGGAAGTAAGTGAGATGTTTGCAGCGTGCTGTGCTCCCATTACACAGGATTACCAGAAACGCCACAAAAGATAAAATCCGCATAGGGGTAGCGGAATATACGGAACATAGAGTATAATTAAGATAAAGTAGTGCTTGGCACATGCCGGGCACTGCGTTTTGTAACTGAAGATTAATCATTTATTGAATTTGAAAAGGGGAAAATTATGTTCTGTACAAAATGTGGAAATGTACTTCCGGAAGGTACTAAGTTCTGCACCGCATGCGGCGCAAAAATCGAAATTCCTGAAGGCTACGAGCCTCTGCCTACAAATGAAGTTCCGCAGGAGGTTCTGCTCAATGAAGAGTCTGCACCTACAGAAGAGCCTACACCTGTAGAAGAGCCTACACCTGTAGAAGAGGCAGCACCTATAGAAGAGGCAGCACCTGCAGAAGAGCCTGCACCTACAGCAGAGGTTCCAACGGAACCTCAGCTCAACGAACAGCCGACACCTGTTCAGAATCCTACTCCTGTAGTACCTACACCGGTTATGCCGAATCCTGCAGGTCCCGCAATGGGCCACGGTCCGGTTCCGCCTGTTAGACCGGATGGAATGCCGAAACCGCAGCCGCAGCAGAAGCAGAAGGTACCCGGCAAGGGCTTTAAGGTTGCTACAATTATTCTGTCTATTGTATTGGGATTATCAATTGTTGGATCCGGAATCATGATGTTCCTTTTCGCTTCACAGATTACAGCGGACGAGGAAGCAATCAGAATGCTTGATAGCCAGCTTGATGTGGCACAGGCTGAAGCAGATGATTATGCACAGCAGTTAGATTCTGCCAGAGAAGATTATAATTACTTATCCGACCAGATGGATGATTTAAGAGCAGAGAATATTGAACTGAGCTCAGCTCTTGCACAGTACGAGAATCAGACAGATCTCTTCGGACTGACCATGGATTACTTAAGAGGTGCGAAGACAACCAATGGTATCATCTCTGTCGAGAACAGAATTTATTGCGTAAAGCAGGGTTCTACTTCTGTTATGAAAGTAACGTGGCCCAGCTATGTAGCTACACAGTACATGGGAACAGACGACCGTGACGTTGCAGAAGGCAATTGGCTGTCCAATAACAATGTTGAAATTGTTGGTGTTGGCAAGGGTGTAACAACGATGCACTTCGGTTCCGACAGTGACTGCGCAGTAGATCGATTTGAAGTGGTAATAATTTGCTATTAACAGCTAATATTTCACTACACTTACTTCGCCGGAACGCAACTCTCTTAGGGTTCCGTTATCCAGGCGAATCAGCAGATGGCAATTGTCATCAATGCCTTCTACCAGACCGTAGTCGGCAGGCGTGGTGCCGTCGCTTATGATTTTCACGTAGTGACCAATTAACATGGATTTATGGCGATATTCCTGAATTAGTGCAGGGGTATCGCCATTTCTATATAATTCCATAAATTCCGTAACAATACTTGTGAGCAATCGATTCTTCAGATTCTCCTCATTCTCCCCATCAGGGCAGATTACGCCGGCCACGTTCTTAAGCTCTCTTGGGAAGCCGTCTGCCGGTGGATACAGATTCATTCCCATTCCCACAATTACATAGGATAGGGATCTGTCCTCGATGGAAGTATATCCCTCGGTAAGGATGCCGCAGACCTTACGATCCCGAAGGAAAATATCGTTCACCCATTTAATCTTGGGGTCCTGACCGGTAATCACTGTAATCCCTCTGCACACTGCCACTGCAGCCATGCAGGTTAGATAAGTGGCTTGTGTGAATTCCATTTGGGGATGAAGCAGAAGGCTAAAATACAGGCCGCACCCCTTTGGACTATAGAAAGCACGGCCCTTACGGCCGTGACCGGAGGTCTGTGAGGTTGCTACAATGAGATAATTGGTGGGAATTGTATCGGTGGCAGCCAATTCCTTGGCTACATCGTTGGTGGAACCCACTTCATCATAGACAATGACCTTTAGCGGAATGCCGGCTTCCTGTAACTGATACTGAATCCATCCTCCGGACAGGATATCCTTCTCCATAACCAGGCGGTAGCCCTTGTTAGTGACGGCTTCAATGTTGTAGCCGGCTTCACGAAGACTGTTGACGGCTTTCCATACGCCTGCTCTGGTAAGGTATAGGGTATCGGCAATCTCCTGACCGGAGATATAGCTTGCATTGTGTGATTGTAAGAGTGCAAGCACCTGTTCTTTGGTGGTTGGTCCGTTTTTGGCCATGATTCTCCTCCTTGGGAAGTGTAAGCTGCACCGAGTGGCGATTTGGGCAGGTTCCCGGATATATTTCTTCGATTGTCAACTTTTGCGTTTTGATTGTTGACCTTCTCCAAGTGTGATTGTAAACTGTGAAACGAAAATTGTAAACCATGGAGGAAATATTATGAATAGTAAGCTCAATGTTAAAGTAATGGTAGAGGTAGCACTTGTTACCGCGCTTCTGTGCATTCTGTGCCCCTGGCAGATTCCCCTGGGATTCAGCCCGGTTCCCATTTCCCTTGCAGTATTTGCCGTAATGATTGGCGTTTATGCAATCGGCTGGAAATTAGGCACTCTTGCATGCCTTCTGTATATTCTGTTAGGTCTTGTAGGTGTTCCCGTATTTGCGGGCTTTAGTGCTGGTCTTCCCAAGCTTGCAGGTCCTACAGGCGGATATATCCTGGGCTACTTATTGGTTGCAATCGTAACCGGCCTTGCGGTTGAGAAGTTCGAGGAGAAAATCTGGGTACACATTATCGGAATGGTTCTTGGTGTTGCCCTTTGTTATATTCTTGGAACCATTTGGTTCTTACAGGTGATGGAGGAACAGACACTGGCATCCGCACTGTCCATGTGTGTGATTCCTTTCATCCCTGCTGACGCAGTGAAAATCGTGGTAGCTGCCATTGTTGGTCCGATTATCAGAAGACAGCTTAAGCGCATTCAGTAAGAATAAAATTGGTTGTAACTCCTCACAAAAGGGCCCTGTATCGTGTTGATACAGGGTTCTTTTATACTGACACTGACATGCTACTGTGTTATAATTTTAGGGAGTTTTACTGTTTACTCTAGATGAATAAGAAAACCTGAATGGTTTGTAGAATAAATCTATAAGAATAAGGTCTGTCAGGAAGGGCCGCAGTGAGGAGGTACAAGTATGGGAGTAATTATTGGTATTGATTTGGGAACGACAAACAGTCTGGCTGCTGTGTTTCGTAATGGCCATTATGAACTGATTCCCAATGCATTTGGTGATGTACTGACCCCAAGTGTAATCAGTGTGGATGAGAATAATACGGTATATGTGGGTAAGGTTGCCAAGGAGCGTCTGGTTACTCATCCGGAACAGACGGTCAGTGTGTTCAAGCGTAGTATGGGAACAGATAAGAAGTGGCTTCTTGGCGGTAAGACGTATACACCGGAAGAACTGTCAGCTCTGGTGCTGAAGAGATTGAAGGAAGATGCGGAAGCTTACCTTGGTGAAGAGGTTGAGGAAGCGGTAGTCAGCGTGCCGGCTTATTTTGGCGATAACGCCAGAACTGCTACCCGTGAAGCAGGTCGTATTGCAGGGATGAAGGTGGAACGTATTGTGAATGAGCCTTCTGCAGCGGCGCTGGCATGTATGTATACAGAGAATGTAACGGAAGCCAAGTATCTGGTATTTGACTTCGGCGGAGGTACACTGGATGTATCTCTGGTGGATTATTTCGAGAATATTGTGCAGATTCAGGCAGTAAGCGGTAACCGTAATCTGGGTGGATCGGATTTCGATATGGCCATTGCCA
>JAZLHG010000068.1:0-2293 GCA_045616705.1 Lachnospiraceae bacterium
AAAGATAATCAGGAAGCCACAGATGCTACCATCCGCGTGCTTGCAGATGGTAACAGATGGCTTTATACTGGAGATATGGGACACATGGATGAAGAAGGATTTGTCTACTTCAGCCAGCGTATTAAGAGGATGATTATTACCAACGGTTATAATGTATACCCCGGACAACTTGAGAATGCAATTGACTCTGTGGAAGAGGTTGCATACAGTTGTGTAATTGGTGTGAAGGATGCAAGACGAGGACAGCGTGTTAGAGCTTATGTGGTTCTTCGGGAGGGAGTCGATGATTCCGATGAGATCAGAGAGAGGATTCAGAGTGGTCTTAAGAAGAAAATAGATGCCTATGCACTCCCTAAGGAGATTATTTTCCGTAAGGAACTGCCTAAGACACTGGTTGGTAAAGTGTTCTACAGACAACTTGAAGAGGAAGCCAATGCAGAACAGGCTAGTGCAGAGGAAGGTAAGCCGAGCGAAGATGCGTAGATACAATAATAGATCATACTGTAATTGGAGGATGATATGGCAAATCAGAAACATAAGCGGAAATTTGGGGACCGTAGAGATGGTCGTAGAATTAGGGAAAGTAAAGGCCTTCAGGGGATTATGCCCCACTTGATGTCCAAGAGAACGGATGCAGAGGTTTTCTTGAGCGATCAGTTTGATGTAACGGAACTGATGAAGTTTATTGAGAAGAAAAATGCAGAATATGCAGAGAAGAACATCGACTGCAAGCTGACACTGTTTCACTGCGTGGTGGCAGGTGTTACCAAAATGATTATGGAGCGCCCTCTTCTCAACCGGTTTATTCAGGGCAGACGCATCTATGAGCGTTTTGATATTTCCATGAGTTTTGTAGCCAAGAGAAGATTTACGGATCATGCGGAAGAGGCGCTTATGGTGCTGGTTCCCAAGGAGACGGATACCATCAACGAAATTGCCAAGAAGATTTATGGTGATGTGAGAGAGACCAGAAAGAGTGAGGTGGCAAGTGACGGTATTGATCAGATTATGACCACCCTTGCGAAACTGCCCATGCCTATTCTTGCTTTTGTGGTAGGATTTGTGAAGTTTCTTGATTTCTGGGGACACAATCTGTCTGCAATTACAGAGGGAGATCCCAACTATACAACGGTTCTTCTCAGCAATCTTGGCAGTATTAAGTGTCCTGCTGTATATCACCATCTGAATAATTATGGTACCAACAGTATCATGATTACCATCGGAACCATTCATAAGGAAGAAGTGGTTATGCCCGATGGAAGTAAGTCTATTAGAGACCTGGTAGATTTCGGTGTGACACTTGATGAGCGTATCGGTGATGGTTTTTATTTTGCCCGCAGTCTGAAACTGATTAAGTACATTTTTGCAAATCCTGAGATGTTAGAGCAGCCACTCAATACACCCAGTGGATTTGATTACAAATAGCAAATCGCATTGCTAAAAGAGGAGAAATTATGAAAAAACTAATTATTATTCTAGGTGTTGTGGGAGCGTCCCTGTCTGCCATTCTGGTAAGATATTCGGACTGCCCCTCTACGGTGCTGGTGTTCTACCGTATGTTTTTCTCGGTGGTGTTACTGCTTCCCGGCGTATTCAAGATGGGAATTTCGGAATATGCTCATACTGCCAAAAAGGACCTTCTGCTATGTGCGGTGAGCGGTTTGTTCTTAGGACTTCATTTCTCGTTTTATTTCGAGAGTCTTAAGTTCACCAGCATTGCATCCAGTGTTGCCCTTGTTGATACGGAGGTATTCTTCGTAGCTATGGGTGGGCTTATTTTCCTGAAGGAGAAATTGTCCGCAGTAGGCTGGATCTGTATTGTAGTAACCTTTGTGGGAAGCGTTATTGTTGCGTTGGGAGATATGGCAGCAGGAGCAATTAAGGGTGATCTGTTGGCGCTTGCAGGTGCTGTTTGTGTAGGTATCTATACCTTAATCGGAAGAAGAATGCGTAAGACAATGTCCACAACAGCTTATACCTGGATTGTATATCTGGTTGCAGCAGTAGTTGTGTTGATTGTATCTTCCGTATCCGGTAACTATGTCGTTCCCGTATCCATGCGCAATATGCTGATTGGTCTTGGACTGACGGTATTCTGTACCCTTCTTGGTCACAGTATTTTCTCCTGGGGGCTGAAATATGAGAAGGCAGCATTTGTATCCACTGCGAAATTACTTGCGCCTGTATTCGCTTCCATTATTGGGTTCTTCCTGTTTGCGGAAGTTCCGCCCCTCACTTCTGTAATCGGTGGTGTTCTGATCATTGTGGGAATTGTGTTCTTATGTAAGGATGA
>JAZLHG010000069.1:0-4031 GCA_045616705.1 Lachnospiraceae bacterium
CTCAGCGTAAACGATAACGATAAGAAGGACTTGGTTGAGGTCGCAAAGGGCTTCCATGACTGCGGTTTTGAATTAATTGCAACAGGTGGAACCTGTGACATGATTCGTGAAGCAGGTATTCCTTGTGAGAAGATCTTTAAACTTCAGCAGGGTAGACCCAATGTACTGGATGCGATTACCAATCATCAGGTAGCGCTGGTAATTAATACACCGGATGACAAGAAGGGCTCTGTTGATGATTCTTACATCCGTAAAGGATTAATTAAAGCCAGAATTCCTTATGTTACTACAATGGCAGCTGCTAAGGCTTCTATTGCCGGTATTCGCGCAATGCAGAATCCCAATAGAGATGTGAAGTCGCTTCAGCAGTTCCACAGCGAAATCGAGGAATTATGTTAACTTTGTCTTGCATATTACAAACCACTCTGTTACAATGTAACAGAGTGGTTTTTTATTGGGGAATGTGAGGTAATGAGGTGGAGAACAAAGAGATTAAGATCCTGATTGTAGATGACGCGGATATCAACAGGCAGATTATTAAAACTCTTTTTGAAAAAGAATATGATATTTATGAGGCTTGTGATGGAGTTCAGGCACTTGCAATTCTAGGTGAAGTTCCTATTGATATCATTATTCTTGACTTAGTTATGCCTAAAATGAATGGGATGGAGTTCCTCCGTATTATGAAGGCAGATAAACGTTATAAGCATATCTCTGTAATTGTATCCTCGGCGGCCGGATCAGGCGAGAATGAATTACAAGCACTTCAGCTTGGTGCGGATAATTTTATTACCAAGCCCTATAATCCCAAACTGATTGTGCATAGAGTACACAGTATTGTGAATACGTATATTGATTTTCGTAAGAGAGTGGAGCAGGAGACTGCAGAGTTAAACAGAAGTCTCTATGCCTATATGGAACTGATCCCCGGCGGCTTCTGTGTAGTTCGTTGCCTGAATGGTTTTCGTGTTATTTTTGCCAATTCTCAACTCTGTAAGATTCTGGGTTATTCGGCTGATGAACGAAGTGATTTCTATAATAGTGACGTATCAAATTTTGTGGGCTCAGGCGAAAAAGAGCATTTAATGAAGCTTCTTGATGCAGGCCTTAATTCAGAAAGTGTTGTGGACGAGATTACACTTCTTCGTAAGGATGGAACGCCTCGTACCATGGCTATTGAGATTAAGCCGTATATGCAGATATCAGGGGTTATGCAGCTTCTGATTGTATTATCTTCTGTTACAGAGGCATCTCATTCCGTGCTCGAGCAGGAATTTTATAAATTTAAGGATGATCTGAAGATAGATCCCGTATCGGGAATTTATAATAAGGCGGCATTTTGTCAGGCGACGCTTAGTAAACTACAGAATATTACTTGTCGTTCATTTGTAATCGGAATGTGGAATTTTGATAAATTTAAGGCTGTTAATGACAGGTACGGTAGTTCGACCGGTGATGAAATTCTTAGAAGCTTCGGTAATTTTCTGAGGGAGACGGCTGGACCGCTGTGTACTTATGGCCGTTTTGAGGCAGACACTTTCGTAACCTGCACGCCGGTTGAGTTCTTAGAGGAACATGCGGTGGAAATTGATGATCTGCTGATGGGTAAGATTAAGTGGGCTCCGGTTAGTACACAGATTATGCTTCATGCAGGATTCTATAAGGTAGAACCCGGTGAAGATGATGTGATGCTAATGTGTGACAGGGCGGGAATGGCCCTTTACCCTATTAAGGACAGCTACGTTAAGAGACTGGCATATTTCTCGGCAGAGATGCGGCAGAACTATGTGAAGGAACAGCAGATGATGCGAGATGCGGAGACTGCTTTGTTAAATCATGAATTTTTCCTGGTATATCAGCCGATTATTAATGTTAAGACCAAACATATTGTATCGGCAGAGGCTCTTGTGAGATGGAAAAAACTGGATGGAGAAGTTGTATCTCCCGGTGAGTTTATTCCTGTATTTGAGAAAAATGGATTTATCTCCAAACTGGATATGTATGTCTGTGAAGAGGTGTGTAAATTCCAGCGTAAGAGACTGGAAGAACACAGCCCTCTTGTCCCGATTTCTGTTAATTTGTCCAGAATGGATTTCTTAAATGAGAATCTGAATAATGATATCTGTGTGCTCCTGCAGAAGTATGGAATTGATTCTAAGTGGCTGAAACTGGAGATTACAGAGAGTGCATATATGGACCGCACCCAGGAGATTCTTGACACCGTTAATAAGTTCCAGAATGCGGGATTTGCGGTACTGATGGATGACTTCGGAAGTGGATTCTCATCCCTTAACATGCTTAAGGACTTAAGCGCGGATATCTTGAAAATTGATATGCGGTTTATGGATGACCTAGAGACTTCTGAGAAAGCCGGCTCCATACTGTATTCTATTATCAAGATGGCAAAGTCCATTTGTATGGAAGTAATCGCGGAAGGTGTTGAGAATGCCAAGCAGTACGAGATGTTATTTAATATGGAGTGCGACAATATCCAAGGATATTATTTCTATCGTCCCCTGCCGGAAGTTGACTTCTGCGAAAAACTAAATGAGGATCAACTGCTCCATGATGAGGTGAAGCAGGAAGTGACCAACAATGTGATTCTTCTTACGGAGAATCTAGGAGATGCTGCAGAGTATAATCTGCATATTTCAGATTTGTGCAATCTGCAGGTATATACAGATACAGAGGGTTTCTATGAGGTCCTTAAGCGAGAAGGCGTAGAAATTGATTTGGCAATTGTGGACCTAAGCCATGATTACGTCGGTTCTATTGCCTTGCTTAAGAGGATCAGAGCGGTAAATTATTTGGCGGAACTCCCGATTCTGCTTGTGCAGGATGAAACCATTGATACGGAGTCTGTTAAAGAAGCGTTTGATTGCGGCGCTTGGGATGTGTTCTATAAACCAATGGATTGGTCACTTGCGTTTTTGAGATTGCAGAGACTTCTTAAAGATATTGCAATATCTTCCAAGAAAGATGATTTCAATCCGGAAGATCACATGGCTGCTTTGCGTAGAAGAATACAGCATTCCCTGGAGGTTAGCACGGTATCTGTTGCTAAATTTAATATCAAAGCAGATGAGGAATTGACTATTACGGACCTGTTTATGGTGAATGAGCGGTATTTGTATCTTCATCAGCTGATGCAGGAAGAGGTACGTAACAAGACGACCTTAAAAGATCTTATGCAGAGAGCACTTCCTGTGGGACTTGCCAGATTTGTGACCGGGCTGCGAGCGGCTATTTTGGATGGAAGAGATTATTACCAACAAGAATACTTTATTCGTTGGGAGAATGGTAAGACCTATAAAATGCTTGTGAATTGTACCATTCAGCGTATGGGCGATTATACCTACATTGATATGGTAGAAATTGAGAATCAACAGAGTTCGGAGTATCGATTTAAAACGATTATGGATCGGGTTCTTGGACAGGTTTCCCAGGACTCCAACCTTAAAATATGGAGGTATTATCAGGAAGCGGATAAGCTGGAATACTATCGTACCAATTATGAGGGCAGTTTCAGCAGAGCTTTTATTGATCAGGGAGCAGCATATTTCTTAAACCATCCCGGAATTGCTGATGCAGATCAAGAACGGGTTCATAGGATTCATAATAGAATTTTGGCAGGAAACGACATTATCAGTGAAGAATTCAGAATCTGCACCGATGACAAATTGGTAAGATATGTGAGATTTTCTACTTTTCAGACTACTGCACTTAACGAGGATGAGAAGGTAATTCTAATTGTTGCAAGGGACATTACTGATGATAAGCAGTCTGAGGAGCGCAAGTGGAATATCAGCCAGCATTGGCAGAAGATGGCCAGAGGCGCCACTATTTTCCTGGAAGGAGATTTGACTGTTAATCGTATATTGTCAGATAATTCCTGGGAACTTCTGAAACCTTACGGAATAGAGCCGGGAGCATCCTATGATACGGTTTATGAATATATTTTAAATTGTACAGGGCCGGATGAGAAAGAGAATGTGCAGACCGTTCTGAATCGATATAATTTAGTCGAGGAC
>JAZLHG010000070.1:0-1389 GCA_045616705.1 Lachnospiraceae bacterium
ATCTATTCTGCCCGCTATATGGGAGAAGATACTTCCTATGATATTAAGAATGCCAACTTAATCGGACGCCTGGAGGGCGTTCCTGATGAACAGAGAACCGCTCGATTTGTCTGTGCGGTTGCTGCTGCCCTTCCCGACGGAACAGAACATGTGGTACGAGCCACCATGGAGGGAAGAGTCGCATACGAAGTTGCCGGAAACGGTGGTTTCGGCTATGATCCGCTCTTCTATTTACCCGAGTGGGGATGCACCAGCGCAGAACTTACTGCCGAACAGAAGAACGAGATCAGCCATCGTGGCAAGGCCCTTCGGGAAATGCGCGATCTGCTGCTTAAGACTGGAGTCATTCAATGAGTACTTTCCATAAGAAGATTATCATCGTCAGCGATTCTCACGGAGAGAATCATAATCTGTGGCGAATTTTGGAGCGTGAGAAGCCTTATGAACTGGTTCTTCACTGTGGCGACTACGAATATGAATTAAGCGAAATGGAGCGTCGTGCCGGATGCGAAGTTCGACTGGTTACCGGCAATAACGATTATCCGGGAAGATACCCGGAGATGCAAGTATTTCAGGTTGGTTCTCACAAATTTCTGTTGGTTCACGGTCATCGCAACCGTTTATATGCAGGACTTCAGGCACTTCACTATCTGGCTCGTGAGAACGAAGCGGAATATGTGGTATTTGGTCATCTCCATAAGCCTGTTATCGAGACCATTGACGGAATTACCTTCTTAAATCCCGGCTCCGTTACCTATCCAAGGCAGGCCGACCGCACCTGTACCTATCTGGTGCTGACTGTTCAGGATCAGGACATTGACATTGAACTGAAGACCATATAAGAAATGCCATCCTTCACAGGATGGCATTTTTGTACGCTCTTTCATCTAAATCACTTCATGTCCGACGTACGCACAATCATTCTGTTTCTAATTCTCTTCCGCTTCCAGGAAATACATTCTGGAGGCGAAGTCCTGGTAGAGTCTGGTATTCCCTTCATATCCGGTGCCACCGAAGGCCTGGGCCAGACGGATGCCTGCATGGTTTAACTGTGCACCGCTTACAATGTAGTCTTCCACTTCTCCATCCATCTTCACAAATTTAGCAATGGTATTATGCAGAAGAGAATCCTTCTTCACATGAACCGGTGCCACCTGATTAATCAAATCGCCGAACTGTTTCAGTTCGTGTTTCTTCTGTATATTATAAATATGATAGGTAAGATTCTCATCAAGCCCCTTGGTTCTCAAGCGAAGATGAAAATCATTGGGATTGGCCAATTCATTCCAGATCATTGCAACCGCTCGCCTGCGGTCAGCAGATACCACCATCCACTGGTGATCACTTACACGAATGAACTCTCCATGGAAAAATACATCTCTCCATATC
>JAZLHG010000071.1:0-6272 GCA_045616705.1 Lachnospiraceae bacterium
GGTATATCCTAAGCGATTACGGTACACTGAATCTTCTTACTCAGATTAACAACTGTGTAAATATTCAACTTCGTAATCTCTTATCTCTTCTTGAGATTTAGAACATATTTATCCATAAGGAGTATCGATATGATTAGAATCGGCGTAATCGGAACCGCCAATATTGCTAAGAACAGAATGATTCCAACCATTCTTGAGAACCCGGAAGCACAGTACGTCGGTGTAGCCATTGCTTCCGTATCGGAATGGGATGGCAGCGAAGATTCTGAGACGGCTGAACGTTTGCTTAATGAGCGTGCCGCAATGACAGAAGATTTCCGTACAAATTTCGGCGGAACTGTATTTATGGGTTATCAGGAAATGATTGATTCAGATGCCATTGATGCCGTATATCTGCCTCTTCCCCCTTCCCTTCATTATCAGTGGGCCAAGGCAGCACTTAACGCCGGTAAGCATGTTCTCCTCGAGAAGCCGGCTACCATTTCGGAGCAGGACACTGCGGAGCTTCTCGCACTGGCTAAGGACAAGAACCTTGCAATCATTGAGAACTATGGATTCCCTTATCATAATCAGTTCCTAAGAATCAAAGAGCTTCTGAAGGAAGGTGCCATTGGTGATTTAAGACTGATTCGTACCGCATTCGGATTTCCTCACAGAGCTGCAAACGATTTCCGTTACAGTAAGGATTTCGGCGGTGGCGCGTTATTTGACTGTGGCGGCTATACCCTAAAGCTTGCATCCCAGTTTATGAATCCTAAGAAGTGTCAGCTTCTGGCACCGCAGCTTACTGTTACAGAAGGTCATGAAGTGGATATTTATGGCTCCGCAACCATGACAGACGGCAATACCGTATGTCAGTTGGCCTTTGGTATGGATCATGCATACAAGTGTGAGTTGGAATTGTGGGGAAGCACCGGTATTCTCCTTGCACCTCGGGTATACACAGCGCCTGCCGGATTTGAAATCAAGCTGACCCTTAAGACAGCAGAAGGGGAGCAGATCATTGATGTTCCCGGTGACAACCAGTTTGGCAGAATCCTTGATGCCTTCTTACAGGCAATAAAAGACCCTGCATATGCTGCTTCTCTTCGGGAAGAGATCCGTCTGCAGAGTCATTTGGTTCAGGAATTTAGTAAGTGTCTGTAATGACAGTTTCACTTCTTAAGCGCCTGTCTATATAAGTCTTTATGCTTAGCAAAATGAATATCCTTCATGAAATTGTCATGATAGCGATTGTAGAAATAATCCCGTTCTTCCGACAGAAGTGCGGGATTGTTTTTAAGTTCCCTGCACCTGTTCACAAATTTGTCCACGGTTTCTTTGGTATATAAGTCCTCTTCTCTTCCGATTACCTCTGTCAATCCTCCAACACTGGTAGACAGCACACAGCACTTTCTGCTCATAGCTTCTACCGCAGCCTTACCAAAGGATTCGAACATGGAAGACATCACGAAAATATCCACCATATAATAGTAGTCAGCAATCTGGGCCTGACTTAAATCCTGCTGGTAAATCAGATTCTCTTCTCCGATTAC
Source organism: Lachnospiraceae bacterium (assembly GCA_045616705.1). Classification (GTDB taxonomy): domain Bacteria; phylum Bacillota; class Clostridia; order Lachnospirales; family Lachnospiraceae; genus UBA2868. The sequence continues at coordinate 1,536 of JAZLHG010000071.1, forward strand.
GGCAGCAATTCGACTGCGGATGTCCTCCGTAATGGCCTGATCCTGCTGCTCGTATACAGAGATCACCAAGGCAACCTTAAATTCCACGCCGCCCCTATGCAACTCTTCTACAAGTACCGGCACAAAGTCCCAATCCTTCTCTTCCGAGATTCTTCCGGCAAATCCAATGACCAGTTCTCCCTCCTGAATTCCGAATTTACTTCTCATCTGCTCACGCATGGAATCGTCATAGGTATCAAAGGCGGTACTGATGGTATTATGAATGACGGTAATGGGTGCTGCTACCTTCCGGTCGAGCCACAGTCTCTCATTATAATGGGTTGTGGTAATCATGCCATAAGCACGCTTCATGGTGGCCAGAATACACTTTAAGGAATGTGCTCGGTAACCATAGGCCAGGCCTCTGTCCGTATATACAAAAGGAATCTTTCTAAAAATTCCCAGGCAACGAAGAAAACCAAAGGTAATCAACGATTCCGACATGGATACATGAATAAGGTCCGGCTTCTCAGAACGAATAATCCTGTAGAATGACCCAATTCTCCTTAAGAAATTAAGCACCCTAAGAATCTTATTCTTCTCTCTGTTCTCATCACTTTTGTAGGTACGAATTCGGAAGGAATAGTCCGATTCCTTTTTGGTAAGAAGTGTAGGACAGGCAACAACCGGCTCAAATTCCTCTCCGGCAATACCCTCACAAAGAGTCTGGGTAGACATCTGTCCACCACCGGGAAGGTCAATGGGGAATTCCATCAAATATAAAATTTTATATTTCTTATCATTATCCATTTTGTATCCTTATCCCTTAAACCAATTATTCTTAAGGAAGGGTGCTCTAGAACAACGGCCGTCCTTATAGGGAATTTCTCTACCTTCCAACAGTGCTTCCGCAAGACCGATCACACGCTCTGCAGCGGTCTTCGGATTCCACAGGGTATGCATCTGTTCATATGCCTTCTCACCGTACTCTCGAACCAGTTTAGGCTCCTTAAGCAGTTTCTCTAACTGAGAAGTAAGAGATGCTACAGATCCGCTCTTATATACCAGACCGCACTGCTCGTTCTTCACAAGCCAGGGTGTCGCACCGCAGGCATGAGAAGCAACTACTGCACAGCCGGCATTTAATCCCTCATAAATGACAGAGCCCCAGCCTTCCAGTTTATTACTGGTCATGACATAAATCTGGGCATCCGCCATGCGATTCCTTGCCTCCTGAGGCTTTAAGAATCCACTGATGGTTACTCTGTCTTCCATATGAAGTTTCTTCACCAAATCTCTTAAGTGCTGCTCTTCCTCGCCTTCACCTACAAGGTCCAGGGTGAAATCATATCCCTTGTCCCTTAAATTGGCACAGGCTTTCACCACCAGATCCGGACGCTTCAATTTCAGCATTCTGCCCATCCACAGAATGCTGGGTCGCGTTCCCGCAAGTTCTGCCTTATGTGCAAATAACTCCTCCGGCTCATATTCCATATGAACCGGAAAATAACCAAATTTGTAACATTTATTCTCATAGCTACGGAACATCTTATGATAATCAAGAGAAGTGAACGCAGATGCTCCCAGGATATGAATATCCTTTTTACGATTCCTTACATGAAGGTGAAGGTATTTCTTGGTAAGTCTTGGAATAAAGAACTTAATGAAACCTTCCTTAAGGGGACGCTCCGAATAACGAAACGTCAGCTTGTTGGCTTCAAGGCGAGGTTCAATAAATTCCTCCGGTGCCGTACCCATAATGACCAGATCACTGTTCAGTCCCAGTTCCTTGGCCTTTTGATAGCCCTCCTCTGTCTCAAAAGTTCGAAGTACATAGGAAGGGTTCTCCTCGCCCCATCCCATCTGGGCACGAAAGCCTTCTATGGGCATGGTCTCCACAAAAGTAAAACCATCCCCCAACATGGCATAAAAAGCATCGCACAACGCTTTCTGGTGATGGTTATAATAATTCGAGAAAAAAGTAATGGTCTTAATCTGCATATCTTATCCTATAATCAGCTTGGCCAGTTCCACGCCGTAACACTCTACCGCATAAAAAGGAGAGTAGCCATTCTGTCTGTAGATTCTGTATTTGATTGCCCCTCTCTCAAGGGCCTTTTTCAGATTTCTGGTATGGCTCACCCCATTCATACGGAAATTTGCCAGTACCTTAGGTACCGCAACCATCCTGACATGGTCCTTCTTCATACGAAGAATCAAATCATAATCATCGTGAATGGTATCTGTATGATACTGATAACGGCCATACATCTCTTTCGTTATAAAGGTAGTAGGATGATTCCAGTCACGGCTGGTTGCATAATTACGAACTCTGGAATGCTTGATAAAGGTAGCGCCTCCCGGTTTATGCATCCTAAGATCCGCATAGAATACATCAAAGGGATTCTCCTCATATGTGGCATTTACAACAGCAAGCGCTTCCGGCTCATACCAGTCGTCCGCATTGATCAGTCCCACAATGTCGCCTGTTGCCATCTGAATGCCCTGGTTCATGGCATCATAGATACCCTGATCCTTCCCGCTTATAACTCGAAGAGCAATTCCGGCCGTTTCAAACTCCGGTCGATGTTTCTCGATAATTTCAAGTGTTCCATCCTGCGAGCCTCCGTCCTTAACAATATACTCACAGGGCGGATACTGTTGGGCAAGTACGGAACGGATGGTATCTTCAATGGTGTCTGCACTGTTAAAGGCTACAGTAACCACACTAATTCTCATCCTGCGCCTCCGTCTCTGCAGACTCCGTACTAGTCTTAAATGCCTCTGTGGAGTCGTCAGCTTTAAACAGAACCAGTACCGTCTGGAACAATAACTGAATATCCTTTAATATGCTGTAATTCTCAATATACATCAAATCAAGCATCAGCTTATCTCTGGATGAAGTATTATACTTGCCGATAATCTGAGCATAACCGGTAAGACCGGCTTTCATTCTCAGTCTGTATCTGAATTCCGGAAGTTCTCTGGTATAGTCTTCTACGTTCTCAAGCATCTCCGGGCGAGGGCCTACAAGGCTCATATCACCCTTCAGAATGTTAAATAACTGCGGCAGCTCATCAATACGGTACTTACGCAGAAAATGTCCGGGTCTGGTTACTCTGTCATCATGCTCTGTTACGGAATAGTTCCCTACGTTCTCGCGCATGGTACGGAACTTATAAATCTCGAATACTTTGCCGTGAACGGTAGCTCTCTTCTGCTTAAAGAGGACACTGCCACCGTCAAACCGCTTAATTGCAATAGCAGATGCAAGAAGAATGGGGCTTGTAAGCACCAAACCAATTGCCGAAATTCCAATATCCATCAGACGCTTTACAATTCTCTGCTCAAAGGTCATGGTATGGAACTCCGAGGCGAAAAAGGAAATATCATCCACTGTTACAGACTTGGAATTGCGCTCCAGGATATCTGCAATATGCGGATTGAAATACACATTCTTCAGATTCTGATAGCAGAAATTCACAATCTCCGTGCGCTTATCAACGGGAACCTCGTAGAGGAAAATCGTATCCGCAGATAACATGGCCTCTTCTAAATGCTCGTCATCATAATGAAGAATTCCCGCAGGCTCAAAACGGCGTACAAATCCGGAAATAGCAGACTGTACACGTCCTGCCGCTGTCTGATCGGAAGTTACAATCAGACATTTCTGGGCATCATGAATCCAGAAATAGAATGCTTCCCCAACAGCGGTAAGAAGAATAATAACCACCAGCTGAATTGCCATAACTCCTGCAAGAATACCCAGATTCTCCAGCTTAAAAGTGGTATTGTTGGCCTCATTGGTCTTCATGATGGTTAACTCGAAATAGGTTACCAGATCGGTAATCACCTGAGATAACATCAGAGAGAATACAATGGGTTTCTTCTTCCTGCGACCCACATCATACTTGCCATAGATAATGGTCAGTAGCACCATAATAATCCAGTAAGTGGACAAGGTAACCGCAGCTGTTCGGGACAATGCAATAATCTCGCGATTATCAATTGAGAACAGCAGGAAAAACGTAGCAAAACATGCTACGTATAATAACGCCTTAAACAGAAACAATATTGATTTTTCGAATTTGGTACAGAATAGGGAAAACCCTTTTCGCTTCATGAACCTCTCCTAAATCATGTCGTATACTTCCTGAATATACTCCATGAATCTATATTCTTTGCTATATAATTCCGCTCTGCGAACACACATTTCCTCGGTGTAGAGAATACCGCGATTGGCAAGAATCTTATCAATTGCAGCAATAACACCCTGAATGGAATTACGTTCTACCACTATACCGCAGGTCTCGTCCAGACTCTCGGGACTACCCCCTGCCTTAAATGTAATAACAGGTGTTCCGCAAGCCAGTGCCTCTAAATTGGTAGTAGGGAACGTATCCTCCAGTGTAAGATTCACATAGATATCAGCCATAGAGTAAATGGCCACCAGTTCCTCAATACTGTCGGTACGAGCCAGTCCGATAATGGACTCCGGCAATTCGCTAAGTTGTTCGTCGGATAGACCTAACAGCACAATAGCCGTTCTGTCATCAACCATCTTGGACAGATTCACAAACTGATTCAGTCCCTTTCTCTCTCTCCAAGGATTGGCAACACCCAGAAGAATGGTCTTACCCCGAAGCTTCAGCTTACGCTTCAGCTCGAAAATAATATTCCCCTTCTCCCTTCTCTCAACCATAGGGTACAACTGCTCAAGGTCAATACCTGTAGGAACTACCACACAGCGATACTTCT
>JAZLHG010000072.1:0-3611 GCA_045616705.1 Lachnospiraceae bacterium
TACCCCCTGACGATAAATCAAGGGGTAATAATCATAACTATATATACTATATATTGTCATCTCTACACCAGCATAAACAGAAGTACTAACAGCAATCCGATGCAGGCAAGGGATAGAGCGAAGGATAGGGATCTTGCAATAATGGTGTTGTTCTCGGAAATTCGGGTGGCCATCATGGCGAGCTTATGCTCCACATTCTCCTTGCGGGGCTTGTAACTCCAGATGGTCTCATTCAGGTTGTGTACCATGGAATCGCCTATTCCACCCAGGAAATGGGTAACGGCCGTTCCTTCAATTCGCTCCTGCGGAAGCTTCTCATCCTTGAAAATAGTCTTACGAAGCACAACTACAACCGTATCAACCAAACGATCTGCGATTCTGCAACAGAATACACAAATATTGGGAAGAATGGTTAATAACAGCGGACGATAGAAGTAATCCTCCAGATCCAGATATTTCGGCCAGCGATTCACATATTCACCGTCTGCCATTAAGCACTTTCTGACAACAACCAGGTACAGGAATACACCGATTGCAATGGAATAGAAACCACCTAACAAATTGGTTCCGGAGAAATAGTGAATGGCATGCTCAAGTTCACCGGCTCTTAAGAAATTCTGTCCCAAATCCATGATGCCGTCTGCAACAATTGTAGGAAGCATACCGGCAAGTGGCATAAATACTGCGGGAATGGTAAGAACCACCGCGCTTGCCACGTTCATATAGTTCTTCTTATCATCGAATTCCTGCTGTACCTTCTCATCTCGGTTCTTCTCAATAAACAGTGCAACAAACAACTTAGTCATGTATGCAATGGTCAGACCACCGCTAATAATAAATACCCACTCTATCACAGTCATCATACCGGTTCCGTATAAAAGGGGAATCGCGTGACCTTCTTCCAGAAGTTCTCTATATTCAACCAGACTCTCATGAATCAGGGTCTTACTAACGTATCCGTTCCATAACGGAATACCGCCTATACCAAGGGCTCCCATTAAGAACTGAATCTTTAGCAGATTCTTCTTACGGCCAAACCCACGAATCTTATTGAGGTTAAGCTCATGCAGGTTCATATATACCACACCGGCAATCATAAACAGTAACAGCTTGATCATGGAGTGATTCACCATATGCATAAGAGAACCTCTTGCTGCCAGGGCATTTGCCTCTCCCAATAAGTCATAGGCACCTATACCGGTTAAGATAAATCCAATCTGTGAAACGGAAGAACAAGCTAACGTTCTCTTAAGATCAATGGAAAATAATGCCAGAAGTGCACCAAGGAACATGGTAACCATACCGATGGTCAGAATCAGGGTTCCCCACTGAGCACTACCGTAGAACATATAGCAACTCAGAAGCAGAATGCCGAAAATGCCTGCTTTAGTCAGGATACCGGACAGTAATGCAGATGCCGGCGCCGGAGCAACCGGATGTGCCTTGGGAAGCCAGATGTGTAAAGGGAAGCCGCCGGCTTTGGCTACAAATCCGAATAACATCAGAATTCCGGAGGTGAACTGCACGATACTTCCATCAAATCCCACCGCTCTAAGGTCTGTTGTGCCGGTCAGATGATAGAGCATGAAGATTCCCATCAGCATTACAAGACCACCGATAATGGCAATGGCCAAATAGGTGTCGCCCGCTCTTAAGGATGCTTCTCTCTCATCCTGCACAACCCATACATAAGAAGCCAGTGACATGATTTCGAAGAAAATAAACGTCGTGAACAAATCTGCTGATAAGAATACACCCACAGTAGCAAGGAAAGTAATCAGCGAGAACAAATAGTAACGAAGCTTATTTCGGTAATGAGCCATATATTCTACTGAGAAAATCATGGTGCAAGCCCACATCAGTACAGCGATTCCTGTATACAGAAGTCTAAATCCATCCAGACTAAACTGAAGCCCGAAACCACATATGCCGTTCATTCCAAATGAAATCGTACTCATTTCGGCCCTCCTTCTATAATCCTGCGGCTACACTTGTGAACAAATCCACAAATGGTGCCGAATATAATCCGAATATGATAATTACAGCTGCGAAAACTCCCAGGGGAAGCAGCATAATCCAATTGGGATCCCGGTAGTTCTTCACGCGTTCCCACTTGAAATCTCTTCCGGGGAAGAAGCCCCTGATGACAATGGTCAGCATGTACATTGCGGTAAGAAGCGCACTGATTAATAAAACGCCAATGCCCACATAGGCCAGTACGTTACCACTCTCCACTGCAGCTATCGCCAGATTCCATTTGCTGATAAATCCCGCAAATCCCGGAACACCCATTAACGCCAGAGAGGAAATGGTGAACATACCAAATACCCAGGGCATTTTTCTTCCAAGACCATCCAGCTCGTGTACGTAATGCTTCTCCGTCTGGTGCATGATTGCACCTGCACAGAAGAAGGAAGAAATCTTCATCAGTGCATGGAATACCAAATGGGTAATGGCACCAACCATACCGGCAGGCGTCATAATGGTACAGCCAAAGAGAATGTAAGACAGATTACTAATAGTGGAATAAGCTAACCTTCTCTTCAGATGGGTCTCCTTAAGTGCTCTGGAACTTCCGTACAGAATGGTAATAATGGCTGCTGCCATAACTACATACTGGGCCCAGGTTCCTCTTAAGAAATCTGCACCGTAACTATAGTAAGTCATTCGAATAATGGCAAAAGCACCGGACTTCACCACCGCAACCGCGTGCAACAGCGCGGTAACCGGAGTAGGTGCTACACCGGCCTGCGGAAGCCAGGAGTTAAAGGGACAAATTGCTGCTTTAACACCAAATCCGAAGAAAGCCAATACGTAAATCAGTAACAGGACGTTGGTTCTGTCGCCAACCTTGGCAAGATCCAGAACGCCACCATATACGAAACGATTGGTGGTTCCGTAATAGATAATAAAAATCAATGAAATAAATGCAAAAGCTGCGCCGCCCAGTGAATAATACAAATATTTTCGGGAAGCCAAAATGGCTTCTCTTGTAAGCGTATGCATAACAAGGGGCACAGTAACCAGGGTTAACAGCTCATAGAAGCAGTACATGGTAATGTAATCTTCTGCCATGGCAATTCCCAGGGTTACACCATAAGTCATTACGAAGAACATGAAGAACACGTCTTCTCGCTCTTCCTTCTTCATATATTCGAAGGAGTACAGAGTTGCAAGGGGCCAGAGAAATGCCACAAGGCCTGCAAATACTGTAGACAGACCATCCATTTCAAAGGAAATGGTCAAATCTCCTGTGAATCTTACCACATCCAGAATAACCTCACGGTCTGTAGCAATGGTTAAATATACCAAGATGGAGTTGATGATAACCAGGGCCTCAATAAAGGTGCATTTTATTTTCCGATTCTGAATCTTCAGAATCGGGATCAGAATACTTCCCAGAATCGGGAGTAAAATGGTAATAAGCGGTAAATATTTCGTCATTGTTCTCCCTCTTTCTATAATAATGCCTGTCCGATTAATGCCTGTGCCAGATTATGGAACAGCTCCACGAAACTTCCCGGAAACAGTCCAATAATAATGGTTAATGCCGCCAGTACAATCACCGGAAGTAGCATCCATTTACTAACATGCAGCTTGGGAAGGGGATT